>DAOWHI010000005.1 GCA_030641505.1 Gemmatimonadota bacterium
CAGGCGTCTTCGCGGGAAGCGTCCCGGGTTACGCTACGGCGGACCTGACCGGCGGTTTCAACTTCAACGAGAACACTCGGGTCAACCTGGTCTGGTCGAACGTGCTCGACAAAGAGCACTACCAGCTCTACGGTGGCTCGGTGCTTGGATCCCGCGCAATCGGCGGGGTCACGTTCACCTTCTAGCAAACGTGAAGAAGCGCGCGGTCGGATGACCGCGCGCTTCACAACATGGTCGGGGAGACAGGATTTGAACCTGCGACCCCTACGTCCCGAACGTAGTGCTCTACCGAGCTGAGCTACTCCCCGACGGTGGGACACGCAAAATAGATCCTGCCTATAAGAGGGTCAATCGCGTTCAGCGACCGCGTTAACCCTCTTCGCGCCCAAAGCGCGAGATCAGCAGCGTGACCGCGCCGCCGGCTAGGATAAGCGCTATCGCTCCGCCTACCTGATTGGACTTCGGCGAGAAAAAAATCGTCGGGTAATCCTCGGGGTCGAACTCGGCGATGTTCTCCGCGGTCACGACCTGCCCCTTGATGACCGTCTCCCCGAGGACCGGATCTGCCGCTCGCTGGAACGGCCACAAGCCCACCACAGCGCCGACCAGCAACCCGAGGAGCACACCGAGCGTTGGCTTCGCGTGCTTCGACAAGAGCCACCGCAACAGATTGCTGACCGCCACCACGCCCACGATAACGCCAATTCCGACCGGGAGGATCACTCGAAGCGCCGGCTGCATGGCGGCGCCCAGGTCGCCCGCCTCGAGCGCGAGCTTGAATGCGTCGATCGCCGAGAGGATCGGGATGTACTGGCCCAGGACTAGGAGCAAGTAGCCCCCGCTCACCCCGGGAAGGATCATCGCGCTGGCACCCGCGACTCCGGCGATCAGCAACATGACCGTGCTGCCGGAGGAGGCTCCTGCGGTCGTCGTCCCAACTTGTTGGAGGATCGCCAGAATCGTCATCGCCCCCAACCCGCCAACGGCACCGAGCCACGTCGCCCGCGTCGCTGGGCGCACCATCCGCCACACCACCGGTATGCCCCCCAGCGTCAACCCGATAAACAGGCTGTACATGATCCAGCGCTGGTAAACGACCAGCTCCTTGATCGCACCGGCGAACAACAGCACGGCTATCAGCGCCGCGCCGACGACCGTTGCCAGCACGACCACCGAGGAGCGCACGAACCGCAGGGTCGAGATCTCGGCCACCGCGCGCACGAAACGCGGGTACACGCCGGCCGCCAGCAGCATCGTGCCACCGCTGATCCCGGGCACCAGGTTGGCCAGGCCCATCAGCACACCGCCGATCGCGCCTCGCACGGCCAGCAATGGGAGCCGGACCGCCGTCAGCCTTCCCCCAGCAGCGACACGTCTTCCCAGTGTTTGAGATCGGGGATCGCCCGATGGTTGGTGAGATCGAGCTGAATCGGCGTGATTGAAATGTAGCCGGCTTCAACCGCCAGGAAGTCAGAACCTTCAGGGCCCTCCCAGGTTGGAGCGCCACCGCCGATCCAGTAGTACGTCTTGCCGTGAGGGTCCACGTCGGTCACCACCGGGTTCTCGTATACTCGCTTCCCCAGCGAGGTGACCTTTGTGCCCCGCACGTCGGTCGGGTCACGATCCGGCAGATTGATGTTGAGCAGCGTGTTGGCGGGGAAGGTTTCAACGGCCGGCCCATGAACAATCTCCTCGGCCAATCGCCGCACCACCGATACGTACCCTTCGATCCACTGCTCGTTGCCATGAGAGAGCGAGATCGCGATCGACGGGATGCCGAGGATCGTTCCCTCCATCGCCGCCGACACCGTGCCCGAGTACAAGACGTCCTCACCCAGGTTTCCGCCATGATTGATGCCGCTGAAAACGAAATCGGGCTGACGCTCCAATAGCGTGCTCACGGCCAACATCACGCAATCGGTCGGTGTGCCATCCACGAGGTACTCGTTGTCGGTCGTTTGCCGAATCCTGAGCGGATGGTGCAGCGTCAAGGAGTGACTGAGGGCCGACTGCTCACGATCGGGCGCCACAACGACCACGTCGCCAAGGCGGTCGAGCGCACGAGCCAGGGTTTTGATGCCCGGGGCCAGGTAACCGTCATCGTTGGTGACCAGAAACAGCATGTGCCCGAACGTAGGAACGGCGGTGCTGTCGCGCTAGGCGGGACGGAGGGGCTCGATCAGCACATCGAAGACACCGCCACAGATCGCAGGGCTCCACGAGAAGAGGTCGGCGGTCAGGTCAACCCGCACGAGCCGCGGTCGACCGTCACCCAGCGCGGCCTGAGCTTCGGTGATCACCTCGGCTTCGCCGCACCCACCGCCGATCGTGCCGATCGCCCCCACTTCGGGGTCGATCACCATCTTGCTCCCTACCCCACGCGGTGTCGATCCGCGCGCCCGAACGATCGTCGCCAGCACCACCGAGCGGTGCTCCCGCGTGGCATCGTCCAGCGCAGCCAGAATCGCCCTCAACTCATTCATGATCCCCTCGCCGCAGGGTCCGTCAACGCGCGAACGTACTTTACGACGTTGGTGACGTCGCGCAGCGGCTGGCCGCTCCCGCCGCGAGCACGAAGCACGATCTCGGCCGCCACCGCGACCGCGAGCTCGGCCGGTGTCTCAGCGCCCAGGTCGAGTCCCAACGGGGCATGAACCCGAGCCAGCCACTCGGCGTCGACACCCTCGCTGGCGAGCTGCTCGTAAGTCGCCTTGACCCGCCGCCGGCTGCCGATCATGCCCACGTAAGCCGGCTGGACGTCGGCTTTTGCCAAAACCAACATACAATCGTAATCGTAACGATGACCGCGGGTCACCATGACGATGTGGGTTTTCGCGGTGATCTGTATCCCCGCGAAAGGATCATCGAAGTCAGCGACGATCACCCGCTCGGCGTCGGGAAAACGCTCTGTCTTGGCGAAGTCCGGTCGGTCGTCGAGCACGGTCACACTGAACCCGAGCAGCGCACCGAGCTTGGACAGCGGAACCGCGATGTGGCCGGCGCCGATGATCACCAGCTCCGGCTCGGGCGCGATCGTCTCGACGTACAACTCAACGTCTGAGCCCGGGATCGTGACACAAGCGGCGTTCTCCGCGGCGCCCGCCAACACCGTCTGCGCGGCCGACGTCAGGGTCGCGTCTCCGAGGTCGCCGTGGAGTTGCTGGCCATCCCAAACGAGCCGCTGACCCACGAGCTCCGTCCGTCCCGGCGCTTCGACGACTACACCGTGCACCGTCGCCCGAGCCTCGTCGAGCGCCCGCCCCGCCAGGCGCGCGGCTTCAGCTAGCCCGATCGTCTTCATACCGGTCCGATTTTGCGATCTTTGAAGATCTTTCGCAGCGCAGAGCGATTAGCGCCGCCATTCAAGTTCTGGTCTGCATCGATAATAGCCCTCGCACCTCTGGCAAAGTTCGTGAACCCATCCTGCTGAAAGTGGCTCTCTACGATCAAACGATCGGCCACTTCACCGCCAAGCTT
This sequence comes from Gemmatimonadota bacterium, assembly GCA_030641505.1. Taxonomy (GTDB): domain Bacteria; phylum Gemmatimonadota; class Gemmatimonadetes; order JACCXV01; family JAHWKZ01; genus CAMYLR01. Next base: position 3,478 of record DAOWHI010000005.1, read on the forward strand.
GTTTCGTAGCTGCCACAATGTTGCCGACCAAATCTCACCGTTGTTGTGCTCGTCATCTTTCTTTATGAAGTCAGCGTATGTCCAATCATTGTCCACGCGCCGCAAACAGGGCGGATCCAGATTGTCCGCGAGGCCGATCAGCAATCCGTCCCATGTAATGACACAAGGCCGATATCGCTGAGGTTTTTCATCGGCGAAAATGCTCGCCGCGAAATAGTCCCCGAAGCCTTCACCCATCGCGGCCGCCTCTTCGGATTGCCCGAAATCCGGTGTGATCGCGTCCTGCAATGCGTGACCAAGCTCGTGCACGATCGTCTCCCCGTCTTCGGCGTCATCGATGCTTCCGCTCCCAAACGTCAACAGCTTGTGCCAGGGGCTGTACCAGGAATCGTCGTCACGCGTACCATTGACATTCACCCGTACCGGTGCCCGAAAGATGGCGCACTTCCCGCGAAACCCAAGCCGCTCGAGGTAGCGGATGGCACTATCGATGTGATGGTAGACCATCGCCTCTTCAAACCCCTTTTCGGTCGAATCGAACAGGAATCGGTGACTGGTGCGCCGCACCCGGCGCCTAGACCCGGTCGGTCGAGTGGTGACTCGCTTGCCCTCCAAATACCCGTTTCCGGTGAGGCTCCAGAGAGACACGGTCTTGTAGGCCGCACTCGGCGGTTTGCGGGGACGCATGCTCTCGGTCAACAGGGTCTCATGACCATTGATAGCGGTCACGGGACTGGGTTGAAAGATGCGAGCTCGACCCCGAACCGCGGCGGCGAGATTGTCGCACTTGCTCAACATGCCACCGGTCTTGGCGTTGACGTAGACGATCCACTCCTCGACCGGCCGGCTGCGTTCCAATCGCACGCGGCAAGCTGGAATGAGCCGAGCCCCCTTGGAAAACCACATCTCTTCGAGATCCTGAACTCGAACCCGACGTTGCTTGCGGGTCAGCACACAACGCGCGCGGCGGATTAGCTCCTCCTCCGCGAGTCGAAACTCCGCCTTCAGCGGTAGGAGTTCACGCGGCATGGCTCGGTTCTTGGTGAGATAAACACGACCGTCGTTCCCGACGTGTACCGTGACGTAGGCTCGGTGAACGCGCCGGCCAAAGAGAATCTGCTGAAAGATGACGTGCTGCGCGCCGAGGCTCGGGATGACCTTCTGGAGCTCGAGGTTGGAGACGTCACCCAAGCCCAACAGCTTGGCATTAGCACGCAGAAAGTCTCGGGCGATGTCGGCTGGCCGGCCTACGCCTCGCGGCGAGCGAAAACCCCAGAGCTCCTTCGGCGTCCCGTAGTACTCCCCCGGGACCGTCTTGTAAGCGCCTTTCTTCAGGCGTCGCAACGCAGCCGCTCCAACTCTCGC
>DAOWHI010000089.1 GCA_030641505.1 Gemmatimonadota bacterium
CACCCCCCAGCGCAGCCCGCGCTTGATCGACTGTCGGCGGGCAGCCATCTGCTCGCGGTCCACCCAGCGGTTCTGGCGCCGGCCAACCTGCAGTCCTGGCTTGCGCATCATCGATCCTCCAAGAATGCGAGTTCGGACGGCGCGAAACCGACCAGACAGACCTCTGGCTCGAGCCGGATCTCGAACTGGTCGCGGACGACCTGATAGGCATGCCGGATACACGCCAGCGCGTCGGCAGCCGTGGCGTTACCGCGATTGACAATGAAGTTGGCGTGCACTTCCGATATCTGAGCATCCCCCACTCGGTATCCCTTCAGCCCAGCGGCATCCACCAGCGCGCCGGCGGTTCGACCAGTGGAAGAAGCTCCGGACGGATTCATGAACGTGCTACCCCACGACGGAAACTGCAGCGGCTGTGTCTCGCGTCGCGATGACGACAGGGTGCGAGCAGTGGCGTGGATCGTGTCGGGGTCACCGACATGCACCGCGCAGGTCGCGGCCGTCACGATGACGTCGGCCGGTACATTACCCTTCCGGTAACCAGGATTGAGTTCTTCTCGGGTCAGCGTGCGGCGCTCGCCGTTCCAATCGATGCCCTCGATCTCGATGACCAGTTTCCACGTCGAGAGCTCTCGAATACCGGCGTTCATGACGATCGCGCCGCCGAGTGAACCCGGCACCCCAGCCAGAAACTGAAACCCGTCCCAGCCGCGCTTGGCCGCCTCGCGCACCAAACGTGGCGTATGGATCCCCGCTTCGATGCGCGCTGTCTGCGTGGTCTCGTCGTACCGTATCGCATTGAACCGCTGACTCAGCTTCAGCACCAAGCCGTAGTCACGGGCGTCGTTGATCAACATGTTCGCGCCGCCTCCCAATACGAAAACGTCCTCGTCAGGGAGCGCTGACGCTTTGCGATACTCGATAACTTCCACTAGGTCGGCTTCGCTCTCCGCGATGCAGAGAACCCTAGCCACACCGCCGATCTTGCAATACGTCATCGGCGCCAGCTCGACGTCGGATCGGCAACAGCCCGGGAGGACATCGTTGAGCCTAGTCCGAGCCACGGTTTGCTCGTCCCCCCGCTCGCCGCTCTTCCGCCAACCGGCGAGCGACTCGATCGACGTCACCAGCCCCCAGGGTAACCACCAAATCGCCGTCGATCAGCCGCCCAGCGACGATATCACTGACCGAACCGTTCTCTACGTACGTAACATCGTCGGCGCCGGCGCGCTTAACGGCATCACACACCAACCGCCCACTAACACCCGCGATTGGTGCCTCCCGGGCCGGATACACATCGGTTACGAACACGACGTCGGCATCCGCCAACGCGGTCCCGAATTGGCTAGCGAAGTCACGCGTCCGGCTATAGAGATGAGGCTGGAAAACGGCCACTAGACGGCGACCTGGCCAACCCGTTCGAGCGCTTGCCAGAGTGGCCGCCACTTCGGTCGGGTGATGCGCGTAGTCGTCGACAATCATCACATCCTCGTCCTCGTAGACGATCTCGAACCGCCGCTCGACGCCTCGCACGGACGACAAGCCGGCCACGAGCATCTCTGGCTCGAGGCCCAAGGACCAACCCATCGCTGCGGCGGCCAGTGCATTGAGAACATTGTGTCGACCCGGAAGTGATACTTCAACGTCCTCGCGGACTCCGCCCGGAAGTCGCATTTCGAATCGAGTGTCGAGTTGACGCGGCTCGATCTCGGCACCACGCACGTCCGCATCTGATGAGAGCCCAAAGGTGACAACCCTTAGCCCGGTAGGCGGTTCGAGACGCCGGACACCCGGGTCGTCGATACCGAGCACCAGCGTGCCACGGTCGCGAACGCGAGCCGCGAATTGCGCAAACGCAGCATCGACTTGAGCCGCCGATGCGTACGTATCGAGGTGATCGGCCTCGATGTTCGTGATAACCGCGTAGTCTGGTTCGAGCGCGAGGAACGAGCGATCGAACTCGTCGGCCTCAGCTACGAACCACTTGCCGGCACCCAGACGGACGTTGCCGTCCTGTCCACGAATCCGCCCACCAACCAGCACGGTCGGGTCCCAATCCGCGGCTTCGAGGATGGCGCCGATCATCGTCGTGGTAGTTGATTTGCCGTGCGTGCCGGCGACCGCGATCCCCTTGGTGCCGGTCATCACCGCGCCCAGGAGCTCGGCGCGCCGAATGATCTGGCAACCGCGATCACGAGCCGCGACCAGCTCTTCGTTGTCCATCGGGATCGCGGACGAGATGACGACCGTCTCGGTCGAGCTCGCGTGATCGACCCCGTGTCCGATGTGGACTCGAACCCCCAGTGCCTCGAGCCGATCGGTAGTGGCCGAGCGACGTACATCGCAGCCAGTCACGGTGTAGCCGCAGTGTACCAGCAGCTCCGCGAGGCCACTCATCCCGGCCCCACCGATTCCCATGAAGTGGAGATGGCGGCACGTGTCGAGAACGCTCATGGGTCACCCGCCGGCGTTTGTCCAGCCAGTTCGAGGATCTGGTCAGCGATCACCTGCGCCGCGTCGGGTTGGGCTAGCGTGCGCGCCGCTGCCACCATTCGCTCTCGTCGCGATCGGTCATCGAGCAATCCGGTGATCAGATTGCCAAGCCGTCGTGAGGTGGCTTCGGGCTCGGGAATCGTAATCGCCGCGCCGGCCGTCTCGACGGCTCGTGCGTTCACCATCTGATGATCGGCGGTGGCGTGCGGATACGGCACCAGAATCGCCGGGACCCCCCACGCGGCCAGTTCCGCCAACGTCATCGCCCCGGCTCGACAGAGCGCCACATCGAGCAGCGGGTAAACCGCGGCCATGGGCGAGAAGAAGGGCTCGATCACGACCCGCTTAGGCCAGCGGCTGGCCGCCAGTACGTGATCGTAATGATGTTCTCCGGTCTGCCAAATCAGGTTCGGGACCGCATCTGTCTGGTCAGCGAACAGCTCGATGATCGCCGTGTTGAGAGCCTGTGCGCCCTGGCTGCCCCCAAAAACACCAAGCGTTGGACGATCCGTTTCGAGTCGCCTGGCGAACTCCGCTTCAACCGATTCCTGCGGCGCGATCGGGTTACCGGTTATCGCGACACGAGAGCCTTCAGGTAGCGCTTCGTCGACACCCGAATAAGCCACGCACACCCTATCGGCCCACCGCGCCAGGAATCGAGTCGCCAGGCCCGGCTGGCGGTTCTGCTCCTGTAGAAGCAGCGGCCGGTGTGCCATCCGAGCCGCCACGCCGATCGGCACCGAGACGTAGCCACCAGTTCCCACTACCACATCCGGTCGGAAGCCGTTGACCACCGTTCGCGCCGCGCTGACGGCCCGCCCGAGCCGCCACGGCAGAGTTGCGTTCTTGAGCCGCCGATGGCGATCCACGATCGGGGCATCGATCAGCTGATACCGAAATCCCGAGGCCGACAACAGCTCGCGGTCCGGTCCGCGTTGGCTACCGATCAGCATGATCGTCGCCGGATGCTGCCGCCGTACCAGCTCGCGAGCCAGGTTCAGCGCCGGTACGAGGTGACCTCCAGTGCCACCACCGGCGATCAACACGCGGGCCGCCGTCTTGTCATGCTCGCCAGCGTCCAACAGGGACTACCCTCCTCCACCACCGCCAGCGCTTGATCGCGGGTTCCTGTCGCAGCGGGTCGACGCCATCACGCGATATGCTCAACAGAATCCCGATCGCGGCCATGTGAACGATCAACGCCGTGCCGCCATAGGAGACGAACGGCAGTGGCAATCCGGTGGTCGGCAGAACCGCGGTCGCGACACCGATGTTCACTAGCGCTGAAAGCAGAATCAGCGTCGTCAGCCCAGAGCCCAGCAAGAAGCCAAAATCGTCCGGTGCGCGACGGGCAATCCGGTACCCCAGGGCACCCAGATAGACGAACGCGACTAACACCAAAAGGGTGCCAATGATACCCAGTTCCTCACCGACGATTGACAGGATAAAGTCGGTGTGTGCCATCGGTAGAAAGGCGAACTTCTGCTTGCTGGATCCAAGTCCAACACCGAACCACCCTCCGGACCCCAAGCTGATCAATGATTGATTGATCTGGTATGAGATCCCTTGTATGTCTTGGGTGGGGTCCAAGAACGCCGCCAGCCGGCGCATCCG
>DAOWHI010000105.1 GCA_030641505.1 Gemmatimonadota bacterium
CCGTATTCTCGACCGAGATCGACTGGATCAGCCGGTTGAGCTCCAGCGCATCGACGCTCACCGAGACCGACTCTTCTCCGTGACCGTACAGAACACCGGGTACCCGACCCGATCTCCGTTCGGCGCGGGCGGCACCCTTGCCGACACCCTGGCGGCGGTCCGCCGCTATGCTCGCTGCTGTCGCCATCGTAATGCTCCTTGCTCAGTCCGACTCCGCGCCGCTCGCCCGATCAATCGGAAAACAGCGAAGACACCGATTGGTAATTGTGAGTGAACGCTATCGCCTTGCCGAGCAGGTCCCCTACCGGTAGCACTTTGAGCTTGGGGAACTTTCGTTGCTCGGCGATATGCACCGTATCTGTTACACAGACCTCTTTGAACGGCGCATCCTGCAATCGTTGGCTCGCGTTTCGGGACAACAGTGCGTGGGTGGCGCACCCATAGATCGCCACCGCGCCGTTCTCGGCCAACGCGTGCGCCGCTTGGGCGAAAGTTCCCGCCGTATCGATCATATCGTCGATCAGGATCGCAGTCTTTCCCTCCACTTCACCGACCAGATGAACTATCTCGGCCTCGTTGGCGACGGGGCGGCGCTTGTCGATCAGCGCAATGGCTGAGTTCATGCGCCGCGCAAAGCTGCGCGCCATCTTGGCTGCCCCAACGTCCGGCGCGACGACCACCACGTCCTTGAGCCCTTTGGACCGGAAGTAGTTGAGGAACACCGGCGACGCGTACAAGTGATCGAGCGGGATATCGACAAAGCCCTGCACCTGGTGCGAGTGGAGATCGATCGTGATCAACCGATCCGCTCCCGCCTGGATCAGCATGTTGGCCACTAGCTTGGCGCTGATCGCGACCCGCGGCTGGTCCTTGCGATCGGCCCGCGCGTATCCGAAATACGGTATGACGGCCGCGATTCGGTGCGCCGACGCCCTTCGCGCGGCGTCGATCAAGAGCAACAGCTCCAGCAGGTTCTCTGCCGGTGGGTTGGTCGACTGGACGATGAAAACGTCCCGCCCGCGGACATTCTCGTTGATCTTGACGAAGATCTCCCCGTCTGCGAATCGGCTCAGCTGAACGTCGGTCAGCCGGACCTTCATTTGAGCGGCGATCTCGGCCGCGAGCGCCGAATTGGCGCCCCCGGTGAGCAGCCGGAGCTCGTGGTTGGCGCCCACCCGCCAGACCTCTCGATTGAAAGGGTTGGAACCTGCAGAAAACGACTGGAAACGGGCGTCTAATCTAGTCTGTGTGGGGAAAAACCGTCAACTCGCGAGGTCCGATTCGACGATCCGGACCGAAGTCTGCAAATCGATGTCGGGAGCCATCGAGGTCCACACCGAACAGTAGGTCGACCGGCTGAGCTCGACCGCGCGATCGGCCTTCCGGGCGTCCAAGCCCCGGCCGGTCAGGGTGATGTCGAGCCGGATCGCGGTGAACCGGCGCGGGAGGTCATCCCGCCGGTCGGCGGACACATCCAGCGTGCACGCGGTCAGATCCTGTCGTCCCTTGGTCAGGATGTCGACGATGTCGATCCCCATACAGGCCGCAAGTGCGATCAACGCCGTCTCCATCGGCGTGGCGCCAGCCTCAGCGTCGCCGTCGACCGTAAGCGTGGCCCCGGTCGCCGTCTTGACCTGGAATCGTTTCTCCCCCTCCCAAGCGACCTCGACCTTCATCCTGAGCTCCTTCCAGTTTGGTTGCGCTCGCAGGGTATCGTCGACAGGCGGTCAGTATACCGCGGGCCTCAGGGAACGATCCATCATGCCGCCGATACTGACGGCCACCTATCTTCGGTCGTTCATGACCACAACCGTTCAGACTCGGCAACTCGAACTCGACGGGTTTTCGGTCCAGCTGCGCGAGGCGGGAGTCGGCGCCGGCCCACCGGTGCTCTGCCTTCACGGCGGGCCGGGAATGGACGCGGCGTACTTCTTTCCACCGGATCGGTTTGGCCCTGGCCTGCAGGAGCTTGCCCAACACCACCATGTCATCGCGTACGATCAGAGAGGGTGTGGCGGCTCGGGGGGGCCCGATGTCGAGCAACCGTTGGCGCTTTCACGCCACGTTGACGACATCGACGCGGTTCGGCGTGCGCTCGGGCTCGATACGGTGGCGTTGCTGGGCCACTCGTTTGGTACGGTGCTGGCACTGCTCTACGCTCTCAGACACGGCGACAGTTTGTCGCACCTCATTCTAATCGGCGGTGCACCGGACCGCGGGTTCATGGACGGCTACCGCGAAGCGGTTCAAGAGTTGCCATTGGCAGCGCAGCAGAGGCTGGCCGAGCTCGACCGTACAGAACTGACAGACGAAGTATTTCGACAACGTTTTCTAAGCACGCTGCCGCTCTACTTTCACCGTGCGCTGGAACCCGAGGACGCTGAGGCGTTCATCGAGGCGACGTCGTTCAGCGCCCGCGTCAACCGCTCGATCGCGGTCGACCTTCAGAGCTACGACCTGGCTCCCGCGCTGCCGAACGTGAGGGCGCCGGCGCTGGTCGTGTACGGCGAGAGCGACCGGGTCGTCCAGCCACGTTATCAACTCCAGTTCCGCGGTTCGCTGCTAACCTCCCGCTTTGTAGCGTTCTTCG
>DAOWHI010000158.1 GCA_030641505.1 Gemmatimonadota bacterium
AGCGCCTCGATGATCTCGAGGACTTCCTTGCCGGTGGTGGTGTCGAGGTTGCCGGTCGGCTCGTCGGCGAGCAGCACGCCGGGTCGCATGACGGTCGCCCGGGCGATCGCCACGCGTTGGCGCTCGCCGCCCGAGAGCTGATCGGGACGATGATGCCCGCGCTCGGTGAGCCCCATCTGGGCGATGGCGGTCTCGACCATCGGTCGGCGGTCGACCGGCGCGCGGCCGGCCAGCACCAACGGCAGCTCGACGTTCTCGGTCGCCGTCAATCGCGGAACGAGATGGAAGAACTGAAACACGAAACCGATGTTCTCGCTGCGCGCACGAGCCTGCTCTTCGTCCGATAGTGTCGTCGTGTCACGTTCGTTCAACCGGTATGTCCCAGCGGTCGGCCGATCAAGCAAGCCAATGATGTTGAGCAACGTCGATTTGCCCGAGCCCGAGGGTCCCATGAGCGACACGTACTCACCAGCCGCGATGGTGAGGTCGACACCGTCCAGTGCGTGAACCTCCTGGTCTCCCACTTGGAAGACGCGGTGGACCTGCTCGAGCTCGATCACGCGGTCGTTACTCCGCCTTGGCCCGGGCCCCCGGCTCCACTCCGTCGCGGTCGACCGATACGACCACTACGTCACCTTCTTCGAGCCCTGACACGACTTCAGTGTGTTGCCAGTTCGAGACCCCGATCTCGATGATACGCTCTTCGATTCTGTCGTCGATGAGCACCAGCACGTGGTCGCCTTCGAGCACCGCCTGACTGGGCACCCGTAGCACGTCTTCGCGGTTGGCGAGGATCACTTCGACGTCGGCGCTGTAGCCCGGCAGCAGAGCGGCCAGCGCCTCGGGATCATCGATCTCGGCTTCGATGTCCACCGTACGGGCTTGCCTCTCGACGTCCAACACGTAAGGTGCGACGCGGCTCACGGTGGCTGGAAAGGTGCGGTCGGGAAAGGCGTCCATGCTGACCCGTGCCGGCATCCCGGCGCGAATGGCGGGCGCGTCGACCTCGTCGATGGGCGCCTTTATGAACAGACACGAGCTGTCGATCAGGTCGACCGCGGGTGGGGTCGGGATGCCGACTGGCGAAGGCGTCAGGAACTCGCCCAGCTCACCGTTGATCTCGGCTACGGTGCCGTCGAACGGTGCCCGGAGCACGGTCCGCTCGAGCGTCGCGCGGGCGACGGCAACCCCGGCGTCAGCCGCTTGGACGCTGGCGTGGGTGGCCTCACACGCTGCCGCGGTCGCCGTGGCGTCGCCGGTCGCGATGTCGAACTCGTCCTGCGATGCGGCTTCGAGCGCTTTGAGCTGAGCGGTTCGCTCGGCTCGCTTTTTCGCGACGTCGGCTCGCGCGCACGCTTCCGTCGTCCGATCGCGGGCGGCAGCGGCATCCCGGTCCGCCAACCGTACATTGGCCTTGAGATCTTCATTCCACAATTCCAGCAAGATCTGTCCGGCTTTGACGTCGTCTCCCTCGCGAACCGGGAGTCGCGCGATCTGACCACCGACTTGCGGTGCCAGGCCGGCGCGCCGACAGGCGTCGACGGTGCCGGCGCGAGTGTTGGCGACCGTTTCTTCGACCAGTCCGACTTCGACCGAGGCGATGGTCACGCTGACCGGATCGGGTCTGGTGGCGCACCACCCCACCCCCGCGAGCACGGCTATGACGATGGTGGCGATGGTGATTCGCTTGCGCGTCATTGCTTCCTTTCTACTAGACGATTTCCGCCCTATCGTCTTCAATTGCGGTAGCTAGCGTCAATGTAACCCCCATTTGACGGTCCACCGACAGAGAGCTAGGGTGGTCGAGCGATGTGGCGCTCCAAAGTGATGTCTTCGGTTGTCCTGTTGTGCGTTGGCGCGGCTTGTGGCGCGCAGGAAACTGAGTCCGAGATGACCACCAGTGGGTCGGAACCGAACACCGAAGCCTCGTCTATCGACGACCGCGGCTATGCTGTCTCCGCCCGCCTGGTTACGACCGGTTGGGTCCAAGAGCACCTCGAGGATCCCTCCGTATTGTTGATCGATCTTCGGCCGCGGGAAGAGTACGACGCGGGACACATACCTGGCGCCGCCCACCTACCCGCGAAGGAAACGTTCCAAGCCGATGATGCGCGTGGTGTGCCTGGAATGCTCCCGGTGAGCGCGCATGTCGCTGATGCGTTGGGCTCGATCGGTGCCACGCCGGAAACGACGCTGGTCTTTTACGACGACGCGCAGAGTCTTTGGTCGGCGCGGGCGATCTGGGCGCTATCGGTCTACAAGCACGCGGATGCCCGATTGATGGATGGCGCTTGGAAGCTGTGGAAGGTCGAGGGGCGGGCGACGAGCGACACCGCACCGACGAACAACCCGTCTGAGTATGCGTTCAGGGACCCGCCCGACACATCGATCGTGGCCACCTGGAGTGATGTGGTAGCGTCGATCGAAAATCCGGAAACGGTCGTTTGCGATGCCCGCTCTGCAGCCGAGTACGAGGGGGAGAGCGTGCGCGCGGCGCGTAGCGGTCACGTTCCGGGAAGCATTCTCGTCGAGTGGAGTCAGGCCGTTAGCGAAACCGGCGAGTTTCTGCCGGCGGACGAGCTTCGTTCGCTCTACGATTCGGCCGGTGTAACCGGCGATCACGTCACGTTCACGTTGTGTCAAAGCGGAGTGCGAGCCGCCCACACGTGGTTCGTGCTTACCGACTTATTGGGTTACGACGACGTGCGCATGTATGACGGGTCGTGGGTCGAGTATGGGAATCGCGAGGATTCCCCGATCGCGAACTAGTCCTTACCGCTAGCCGCCTGGTGGTGGAGTGGCGGCCAGCACACCAGCGACAATCAAGACCAAGATCATGAGCCCTGTTTCCCAAGCCACGCTGCGCGTTAGGGGCTTCGAGCTCGTATCCTCATCGAGCAACGGGAGCAACCGCACCCGATTCCGGGCGCCGAATATCATCAACCCGACCAATCCCACCGTCTTGGCGCCGAGCAACGCCCCGTAACGTGTTCCCAGAAGGTTGATCGGCGATCCTGCGATCAGCGCGGACTGAGCGAAACCGGTCACGACGATCGCTGCCACCGCCCAGAGCGCCAGCCTCGACGTTTGGTTGGCGGCGCGACGGAATCCGGCCGCCGGCAGCCCGCAGGTAGCGAGTGAGACTAGCCCGCCCAGCCAGAGTGCCACCGCGATCAGGTGAACCGCCTTGATCGGGATCGAGATCGCTGGGTAGAACTCGACCGCATGCCCGAGCGCGCCACCGATCGCAACCGCGACGATCGCCAAACCCGCGGCCAGCGCCGGTCTTCGAAAGACTGCGAACGCCACCGCGGCCATGATCGCGAGCGTCAGCCGTAGCGCCTCGATTCGACCCGCCGTGGTGTCCAAGACCGCCGAGATCGTTTCGCCGTCGAGTTTGCCCAACGGCGCGATCGACTGGACCCAGGCGATGGCGTGGGCAGCGAGCAGAAGCGGCGCCATCAATGCCAGCACGCCAGCCACTTGCCGCATTCTTCCGAGATCATCCGCTCCGAGTCGAGTCATGTG
>DAOWHI010000132.1 GCA_030641505.1 Gemmatimonadota bacterium
AGGCCACGACGCTGATCGCGATCGAGTATTTCGCCGATCAAGAGATAGATGTCGGGGTTCTTGAGGTCGGTCTCGGAGGTCGACTGGACGCGACCGCGATCGTTAAGCAACGGGCGACGGTGATCACCAATATCGCTCTCGATCACCAACAGTATCTCGGTGAGGACCTGGTCACGATCGCTGGCGAGAAGGCGGGGACCTTCAAGCCCGGGGTGCTGGTGTTCGTCGGCGACCCGCGTCCACCAGAGGTACGCGCTGCGTTGACACAGCATGCGGCCCGGATCGGGGCTCCGATTCGGTTCTTCGAGGACGAGGTCACGCTGTCAGTGCGCCAGATGACTCCATCGAGCACGGTCTTTGATTACGCGGGGCCGAATTTCTCGGCGAGCGGATTAACACTTCGCGTTGGCGGTGACCATTTTGCGCTCGGAGCGGGCCTGGCGCTGTGGGTCTGGGAGGTGTTGACAACACCACCGCAGGATGAGGCGGTGATTCGCGCTGGATTGGAGTGCGCGTCGCTCCCGGGTCGCGGTGAATGGCGGACGGTGGATGGGGTTCCGGTGCTGTTCGACGTAGCCCACAACGAAGCCGCAATGGATCGTTTGGCGGAGTCGGTGCAAGCGATGGATCGCGGGCGAGCAGTGGTGGTAGCTGGGATTCTTGCCGACAAGCCGTGGACTGCGATGCTCGATCGATTGCGGAGCGTCGCCAGTCGGGCGTGGTTGTGCGACTTGCAAACAGCGCCGGAGTCGCGCCGCATGCAGCACACACGGGTCCGCAACACCCTGGGGCTGAGGCCTTGGGTGCGGTGGTCGGACTCGGTAGCCGAGGGACTTGAGCGGGCGATGTCGGTGGTGCGCCGCGGGGGTGCGGAGTTTGTTCTGGTGACGGGGTCGTTTCACACTGTCGGTGAGGCGCTCGTCGAGCTCAGGTTGGCGGAGTCCGGTACTCCGTACGCCCCCAAACAGCCGGGTTGTGTGGCGGTTGGAGCATGAGTCGTTTCGATCGGCTTCCCGGAACGCGCGACTTCTATCCCGATGAGATGCGCGTCCGTCGATGGATCGAGGATCGCTGGCGAGACGTGGCGCTTCGCTACGGGTTCGAAGAGTACGATGCGCCGGTGATCGAGCCGCTCGAGTTGTTTACCGATAAATCCGGCGAGGAGATCGTCGAACAGATCTACTCATTTGTCGATCGCGGCGATCGGCGCATCGCGCTCCGCCCTGAGATGACGCCATCGCTGGCGCGGATGGTTGCCGCGAGAAGCCAGGGGTTGCCTAAGCCGATCAAGTGGTTTTCGATCCCGCGGCTGTTCCGCTATGAGCGCCCGCAACGCGGTCGCTTTCGCGAGTTTTGGCAACTCAACCTCGATATCCTCGGTGTCGCGGGTGTCGAAGCCGACGCTGAGATCATGGCCGCCGGTGTCGACGCCCTGCGGGCGTGTGGTTTGACTGCCGAGGACTTCGAGTTGCGGTACAGCGACCGCCGCGTCCTGGACCTCGTACTGGATGGTCTAGAAATAGACGTCGGAGCGCGCTCCTCCGTGTACACAGCTCTGGACAAGCTCGTACGGGTGGGCGAAGAGGCAGTGCTCGCCGAGCTGGCCAAGGCCGGCGTCCCCGATGAAGAGGCGCGTGCGCTGATGCAGACCATCACCGGACGGCACCTTGATGCGCTCGAAGCGCTGAAACTGCCGACCGAGCGTCTCGAGCGCGAGGTCGATCGGATGACGCGTCTCGGAGCGTACCTGGCGGCGTACGGTGTTGATGAGTTTTGCGTGTTCGATTTAACGGTCGTCCGCGGCCTTGCGTACTACACCGGGGTTGTCTTCGAGATGTACGATCGAAAAGGCGCCCTGCGTGCGCTCTGCGGTGGGGGCCGTTACGACGACCTGCTTGAGTCCGTTGGGGGTCAGGCGATGCCGGCGGTCGGATTCGGGTTGGGTGAGGCGGTTCTTATCGAGCTGCTGGAGGCTCGAGATCGCCTACCCGTTGGGCCTGCCCGTTGCGCGGCCTTTGTGATTCCCGTGTCGGCGGACGACCGGAAAGCAGCCATGGAGGTGTTGACCAAGCTGCGAGGCGCCGGTGTCGCCAGCGATCTGGCGCTACGCGATCAATCCGTTGCCAAGGCGCTGAAGCGGGCTACCCAGGCGAGTGCCCGCGCCGCTGTTCTGATTGGTGAGCGGGAGCGTGAGAGTGGTCGTTTGACGTTCAGGGAGCTCGACACCGGGAACGAGACGATGCTCACCGTTGAGCAGATCGTCGCGAGGCTCAGCTACGGCACGCCCGCGTAAGGGGAAGGGTGGGGTGGTGAGGATCGGGCTGATCAGCGACACGCACGATCATGTGATCCGGATCGAGTTTCATGAGTTCTGAGCCGCTCGGTTCTGAAGGGCGGCCAAGATCGTGGATGTTGATCCTCGATTTCGGCGGCCAATACACGCAACTGATCGCGCGTCGCATTCGCGAGCAGCGCGTCTACTGCGAGATCCACCCCTACGATCTGGATCCTGGCACGATTCGGGCTTGGGAACCAGCAGGGATCATCCTGTCGGGCGGCCCGTCGAGCGTCTACGATGCGGACGCGCCCCAACCCCCAGCCGGGCTGCTCGATCTTCCGGTGCCGATCCTCGGGATCTGTTACGGGATGCAGCTGTTGGCGCAGCACGACGGTGGTGGCGTCGAATCCACGACGGAGCGTGAGTACGGTCGCACGACGCTGATCGTCGAGGAACCGGTTGGCCTGTTCCAGGGGTTCGAGCCAGGTCAGTCGCTCAGCGTTTGGATGAGTCACGGTGACCGGGTCGAAGTCGTGCCCCATCGCTACGTGCGATACGCGGTCTCGAGCGATCAGTCGGTGGCTGCGTTTGGGAATCCGGAGACCCGACGATATGGCGTTCAGTTTCATCCCGAGGTCGTTCATACTGAGCGCGGTGAGGAGTTGCTATCAAACTTCATGTTCGACGTTTGTAGTTGTGAGCCGACGTGGACGATGGCGTCTTTCATCGTGCGCGCCGAGCACGCGATCAAGGTCCAGGTTGGTGACCGACAGGTTGTGTGCGGACTGTCGGGCGGCGTCGACTCGGCGGTGGCTGCAGCTCTCGTGCATCGCGCGATTGGTGATCGTCTGACATGCATCTTCGTCGACACTGGATTGTTGCGAGAAAACGAGCGACTGCAGGTCGAGCGAACGTTCCGCGAGCACTTGGGCTTCCGGCTGGAGGTGGTAGACGCCCGAGAGAGTTTCTTGGCTGACTTGGCCGGCGTGGTCGATCCCGAGGAAAAGCGGCGGCGGATCGGCCATCGTTTCATCGAAGTGTTTGAAACCGCTGCCAGTGATATTGGCGACATTGACTTGCTGGTCCAAGGCACGCTGTATCCGGATGTGATCGAATCGCTGGCGGTTAGGGGGCCCTCGGCGACAATAAAGACCCACCACAATGTGGGTGGATTGCCTGAAGCGATGCGCCTCGAAATCGTGGAGCCACTGCGCGAACTGTTCAAGGACGAAGTGAGACAGGTGGGGCGTGAGCTGGGGGTGCCGGAGGAGATCGTCGGGCGGCATCCGTTTCCAGGGCCCGGCCTGGCGATTCGGGTGTTGGGAGAGGTCACGTCCGAGCGCGTGAAGTTGCTGCGCCAAGTTGATGCCATCTACCTACAGGAGATCCGCGCCGCCGGTCTGTATGATCAGATATGGCAGGCATTCGCGGTGTTGTTGCCGGTAAAAGCGGTGGGTGTGATGGGCGATGCGCGGACGTACGAGCATGTCGTAGCACTGCGGGCGGTTACCTCGCGAGACGGGATGACGGCCGACTGGTACCCGTTTTCGCCGGATTTCCTTGGTCGGGTTGCGAACCAGATCATCAACCAGGTTCGTGGCGTCAATCGTGTGACCTACGATGTGTCGAGCAAACCACCGGCTACGATAGAGTGGGAGTAGAGCCGGCTAAGGTCCATTCGGCGGTGGACGCGGAAATTGCGTGGCGGGTTGCACTGGCCCCGGGCGGATCGCCGACAGCGAATCCACGCGGGCGCGGACTTGGCGGTACAACTCGGCCATGAAGTCCGCGTCAGAGCCGTGGGTGCTGGCGAACCGCTCCAGGTCATCCGCGGAAATCTCGAAATCGGCCAGGATGGCTCTGCGGCGCAAGCGGTAGGCTGCGGTGTCGGGTAGCGTTGCAACTCGCGCGACCACCAGCTCACCGAAGACCTGGGCGAAAGTTTGAGGCGAGATCGTCGTCGTTGCCGCGGGCGGCTTGGGTCGATCGTCGCAACCCATCAGGCTGGCGCTCAGGAGCACCACGAGAATCAGACATCGGGACACAACGCTCAAGATCGGCTGCCTGGTGTCGACCGGCCAGCGAAGCTCGGCTTGCGGCTGTCTTCGGCGGTTCCCTATCTTGGCCGCCCTATGTTTTCCATACCAACCACGTCGTGGCCAGTCTGGGTCTTGCTCGTTTCGGTCACCCTCGTGTTGACCACTCGGGTCGATGATCTCGTTGCTCAGGGACAGGGTCCTCCGTCCAACGCCCTGACGTTGTTTCATTTGGCCGAAGAGGCGCGATACCAGGGTGACGCGAGCACGGCCGAGGTGTGGCTACGGCACGCGGTAGAGCTCGATCCGGCCGCTACTACTCTACGGCTCGAGTGGGCTTCCGTCTTGCTGCAGCTCGGACGAACTGAAACCGCCGCCGAAGCGCTCTCTGAGCTCTTGGATACGATCTACGAGTTGGAGCTCGATGAGCCGAAACGGGCTGCGTCGTATCATCGGCTCCAGGCGATCGTCGCGTCACAGCGTGGCGATCACGACGCCGCTATCGAGTTGTACGAGCGAGCGGCTCGGTTCGCGCCGCGGGATATTCGACTCCGATTCCAACTGATCGGGCTTCATCGGGCGCGGGGCTCGAACGCGGGAACGCTGACTCACCTGAAGACGGCAGCCGATTTGCGACCCCAGTCGGTTGAGTTGCGGGTCGAGGTCGGCCGCTTGACGCTCGCTCTCGAACAGTGGTCGGAGGCAGAAGGCCACTTTCGGACGGCGGTCGCGATGGACGCGGTCAACACTGGCGCTTGGCAAGGCCTTGGGCAGGCGCTGGTTGCCCAGGGCCGTTTGGCGGCCGGGGAGGAGGCTCTTTTGACCGGCATCACAGAGATCCCCGAGTCGGCTCCGCTCCATGAGCAGCTGGGCGATGTCCTTTACGAACAGGATCGTCTCGAGGCAGCACTCGCAGCGTATCGCAAGGCAGCCGAGCTCACTCGAGCCGACTCCAGTGATCTGCAAGCCAAGATCGACCGCGCAGAGGCGGGGCTGATCGAGTGATCCGAATTGGGGCGTCAATTGCCACGCTGCTGTTTGCCGCGTGCGCTACAACGCTCCAGACAGAGGCTCGCCGTGCTGCCGAGACGGGAATCGACCCGGCTCCGCTGCTGGCCGAGCTGCAAGCTCGCTACGCGGAGATCGAGGCCACCAAGCGGATCTTCTCGGTCACACTGATCGAGGGGCGGCGGCGCCTCGCAGGTGATGGTGCGATCGAGTATCGCGCCGACCCCAAGACTTTAACCGCGGATGTCTTCGGTCCACATGACACCCCGATAGTGCACGTGCGGCTGGTGGGAGAGATGTTGACCGTGCGTTTACCCCAGGAAGGCGAGATCCTGACCGGGCGGCTGGGTGACCCAAAGTTCGCTGTTCTGACCGGGGAACGCGCTTTGGCGTCACCCGAGGTGCTGGGAGCGTTGTTGGGAGCCTATGATATAGCTCGCCTGACCGAGGACGCAGAATGGACCGCGGCGTTCGCAAACGGTGAGCGTCGCACCCTCTACATTGCCGGTGCGGGCACCATCCATGCGCTGACCCTCGCGGGGAACTCATCGTGGCTAGTCGAGTATCGCCAGGAACGAGCCGGCCGGTTGATCTATCGTGTCCGATTTAGCGATTTTCAGCCAGTGGATGCGCGTCACACACCCAGAAAAGTCGTTCTTCGCGACTACGTCAAGGAGCGTCAGCTTGTATTCGATGTTCGCAAAGAAGATAGACCTTAGATCCGTCTCGAAGGCGGGTCGTTACCGTTGGCTTGCGCTGGGACTATTCGTGACAGGCTGCGGGTACTCCTTTCGATCCCCGGTACCGTCGCATCTCAATACTGTTTACGTGGCGACATTCGACAACGAGACGCGTGAGTTTCAGCTCACTCAGCAACTCACCGAACAAATCATAAACGAGTTCCTCACCGAGTCGCGACTAGAGCTAGTGAGCGATGAAGACGACGCGGATCTGGTGGTCCAGGGCGCGATTCTCGACTACGAGGAAGAAGCGCTCTCCTACGATCCTGGAGAAACCGTAAACCCGGACGTGTTCACGCGCCGCGTGGTACTTAGGATCGATATCGAGCTTCTCGACGAAGTGCGGGAGCAGACGCTGTGGCAGAATCGGGCATTGACCGAATGGGGCGAATTCAACGAGGACGACGGTGAAGACCGGGAGACCGGCATCGACCGAGCGATTGAAAAGATCGCCGAGGAAGTTCTTCGCCACGTGGCCCAGGAGTTCTGATGGGATCGCTCCTGAGGTTGGTATTGCTAGCAGCTGGACTCTACATTGGTTATCTACTCGCGACGCCTCATATCCGGGCATGGCGTTTCAAAGACGCCATGACCCAATCGGTTCGTTTTGCGGACGTGAGCACGGCCGACGCGATGCGAAAGGCGCTTCTGGAGTCAGCCAACGAGCTCGGCGTTCCG
>DAOWHI010000026.1 GCA_030641505.1 Gemmatimonadota bacterium
GTTGATTGAGCTGCTGGATCAAGTTGAGAACCTCGAACACGACTGGGGCCGGGTGATCGTAGACCCTGGCACGGGCCAGACGTCGAACCCCAAGTACTGGGCCGGCGGTGATCTCGCTAATGGCGGGGCCGAAGTCGTGAATGCCGCCGCCGAGGGGAAGCGTGCCGCACATGGAATCGATACCTGGCTAAGGGGGAACGGAGACGGATGATGATCCAGAAAAACGGACGTACTGGCGAGTCGATCGATCTGTCGATCGATTGTGCTGGGATCCGCTCGCCCAACCCCTTCTGGCTCGCCAGCGGGCCCCCGGCCAACACAGCGGGTCAAGTGATGAAGGCGTTCGACATGGGTTGGGGCGGTGCGGTCTGGAAAACGCTAGGGGATCCGATTACCAACACTGCGTCTCGCTATGGCGCGATCCCATACCAGGGTCGAAACGTGGCTGGATTGAACAACATCGAGCTGATCACTGACCGCCCGCTCGACGTGAATCTCAAAGAGATCGCAGAGGTCAAGAAGGAGTATCCGAACCATGCGGTGATCGTATCGCTGATGGTAGAAACCAAAGACGAGTGGCGAGACATCATAAAGCGAAGCGAGGACACCGGGTGTGACGGATTCGAGCTCAACTTCGGTTGCCCGCACGGGATGTGTGAGCGCGGAATGGGGTCGGCAGTGGGGCAGGAGCCCAAGGTGCTCGAGGAGATTACCGGTTGGGTGATGGAGTTCGCGTCGATTCCGGTGCTGGTAAAGCTGACGCCCAACGTCACCGATGTTCTGTACCCGGCGATGGCCGCGCAACGGGGCGGTGCCGACGGCGTTTCGCTCGTCAACACGTTCAAGAGCGTCATCGGGATCGATCACGACACGCTTAGCCCGATCCCGTCCGTCGGTGGGGAGGGGACGTCGGGTGGCTACTGCGGCCCGGCCGTCAAGCCGATCGCTCTCCATATGGTAACGCGACTCGGAAAGGCGCCCGAGTTCCATCTGCCGATCTCTGGGATCGGCGGCGTTCAGTCGTGGGAGGACGCGCTCGACTTCCTGCTTCTCGGCGCGTCATCGGTCCAGGTCTGCACCGCGGCGATGCATTACGGTTTCAAGATCGTCGACGACATGATCCTGGGGCTCGAAGAGTGGATGCGCGACAAGGGGTACTCGAAGATCGACGAGTTTGTCGGCAAGGCGCTTCCGAACTACAAGGAGTGGGGCGACCTAAACCTCAACTTCAAGATCGTTGCCGATATCGATCCCGCGACGTGCATAGAGTGCCAGCTCTGCTACGCGGCATGTGA
Organism: Gemmatimonadota bacterium; assembly: GCA_030641505.1. Lineage (GTDB taxonomy): Bacteria > Gemmatimonadota > Gemmatimonadetes > JACCXV01 > JAHWKZ01 > CAMYLR01. The sequence goes on from DAOWHI010000026.1 coordinate 1,296, forward strand.
AGACGGCGCCCATCAGTGTATCGAGCTACCAAAGGGAACGCGTGTGCCAACGGTGATCGAAGAGGAGTGCGTGGGATGCAACCTCTGTCAGCTCGTTTGCCCTGTGGAAGGGTGCATCACGATGGTCGAGCGCGACACGGGTCTGCCGCGCGAGTCGTGGAACGAGCGGGTAGTAAAGGGAACCGCCGGCGCGGGCTCGCTGCACTAACGCGGTTTAGGGGGTGACCACCCAGCGAATCCCCTCACCTTTGCGCATGTGGTCGAAGCCGTCGTTGATCTTCGACAGCGGCAGCGTCCCGCTGACGATCGGATCGAGGTTCAGCCGGCCCTCACGCACAAGATCGATGATCTCCGGGTAGAGGCTGCTCCCGCAGCCCAAGCTGCCGACGACTTCCAGCTCGTAGAACATGATTTTGGCCGCCGACAGGGGGACGTCATCGGGCGAGAACCCGATCACGCAAAGCCTCCCACCGCGACGCAACAAGTCAAAGCCGAGCCGGATGGTGTCCGGCTTCCCGATCGCCTCAAATGCGACATCGACTCCACCGTCGGTCAGTTTCTTCACATGCTTGTCGACTCGTTCCACCTGCCCGGGGTTGATCGCCTCTGTTGCTCCCAGGGTGCGCGCCAGCTCGAGCCGCTCGTCGCTTAGGTCGACGGCGATGACGTGACCACCGGCGAGGATCGCGCACTGGACGATGTTCAACCCGATGCCGCCGCATCCGACGACGGCGACGGTGTCACCGGGCCGCACACGACCGCGGTCCTTGACTGCGTGGTAGGGTGTCGACACGGCATCTGCGACCACACACACCTGCTCCAGCGAGAGCTCGTCAGGAACCGCGATGAGATCGCTTGCCGGGAGCGCGATCCGCTCGGCGTAGGCGCCGTCAATGTGATTACCGAGCATGATCATGCGGTCGCAAAGGCTCTCCCGTCCCTGGCGGCAGTACGCGCATCGCCCGCACGACAAGACCGCCGGGATCAAGACCCGGTCCCCGACCGTGAAGTCAGCGACGTCCTCGCCCACTTCTGCGATCGTGCCGGCCGGCTCGTGGCCGAGGATGATCGGAGGTGCCTTGAACGTCTTGACACCGTGATCGAGATAATGGAGGTCGGTGTGGCAAAGGCCGCAGCCGGCGACCTCGATCAATACTTCGCCCGGCCCAGGTGAGGGGTCGGGCACCTCAGTAATCTCGAGCGGCTGACCCGTTCCGTGAAAGACGGCTGCCTTCACAAGATCACTCGCCTTCCTGGCGCTTATCGCGCGTGTAGATAGTCACGAACTGACTCTCGACAACGACCCGGCAGCCCTGACAGTCATCAAGCAGTTCCTGGGGCTTCACGGGGTCGGCACACACTTCGTATCCGAGCTCTCGATACAGTTCTGACATTTCCTTACAACGGGTCGCGTCGGTGATGAAGCGGCGCTGCCAGCCGGCGGCCACGCGGGCCGGATCGGGCTGCAATTGAGCGTCGGTGAGCACTCGTCGCGCTTCTCGTTGCACCAGCATGGAAAGAGGTCTGATCGCGTCTCGAGGCTTGCCCTTGGTGAGGTCGGAATTCGAATCGGACATCGGTTGGCCTTGCTACCTGCTGACCGCCTGGAACTCAGCGCCGGCGCCGGAATCGGCGAGCTTCTTGAGCCGACGTTGGCCGAGCAGCGCCGCTCCAAACGCCGACGTGTACTGCACGAGATCACCGAGCGGCACGTTGACGTCCGACTCGAGCTTCTCGCGGATGACGTCCACCATGCGACGAAAGCGCAGGATGCCTCCAATCAAGGTGAATTCGGGCTCCATTCGGACGCGCTTCATGAGCTGCAACGATCGGTCGACCAGCGAAACGACGGCGCCGTGCATGATGTCAGCGGGATCCATCCCCTCGGACAAATGGTTTATGACCTCGGATTCGGCGAACACCGCGCACACGCCGGAGATCGGTACCGGCTCCTTGGATGTCTCCACCAGCGGGCCGATCTCCTGTGTTTCGTACCCCATGTAACGAGCGGTCTTTTCAAGGAAGGCGCCTGTTCCCGCGGCACACTTGTCGTTCAGGCGGAACGACTTGACCTTCGCGTCGTCGCTCAGACGGGTAGCCTTCATCGTCTGGCCACCGACGTCGAGTATCGTCTGGGTGTTGGGGAAGAGGAACGAAGCACCACGTGCGGCGGCCGTCAGGTCCGTCACTTGGACATCGCTGATTTGAGCCTGGTGACGCCCGAATCCCGTCGCGATCACGTACGAAATGTCAGCCGTCGTAAGTCCCGCCTGATCGGCGCTCTTCTCGTAGGCTCGTTCGGCGACCTCGGTCAGCTTGAACCCCGTCGGTTCCATGACGCGACCGACGATCTCGTTCCTATCGTTCAAGATGACGGCTTTGGTGTAGGTCGATCCGATGTCGATGCCTGCCGTATAGATCATGGCACGTGTTCCATCGAGCTCGCCGGTGCACGACTGGCCAGGATGTGGTCGAGCGCGAAAAGCGCCGCTCCCATGGCACCCATGAAGTGCGACTCTTCGCTCACGTTCACGGGGACACCCAACCGTTCGTTGAGCGTCTCGATCATGGCTACGTTTCGCGCCACCCCGCCAGTGAACGTGACTTCTTCCTCGATCCCCACTCGGCGCAACAAGCCAACCGAACGCGCCCCGATCGATTGGTGCACGCCCAGCAGAATGTCCTCGATCTTCTTGCCCTTTCCGAGCCACGATAGCACCTCGGACTCGGCGAACACCGTGCACGTGGTACTGATCTTCACTGCCCGCTCGCCGCCGAGCGCTGTCGGGCCCAGCTCGTCAAGCGGGATGTCGAGCGCGGCCGAGGCGGCACCAAGAAACCGTCCGGTGCCGGCGGCGCATTTGTCGTTCATACAGAAGTCGAGGATCTCGCCGGTTTCAGCGACCCGGATCGCCTTGGTATCCTGGCCTCCCATGTCGACGACGGTACGGGTACCGGGGAACATGTGAACCGCACCCCGTCCGTGGCAGCTGATTTCAGTCACCTGCGTGTTGCCAAACGTCACTTTGTAGCGGCCGTACCCCGTTCCAACGATGAACCCAACTTGCTCCTCGAGGAGATCTCCATCGCGGAGCGCTTCCTGGAATGCGGTTTCGGCCGCCCGTGTAACGTTGGCACCGGTATCCATCAGCGAGCGGCCGACGATGCGCCCAGCCTCATCGATGATCACGGCCTTCGTCTGAGTGGAACCGACGTCAACTCCAGCTGCGTATGCCATCCAAACCTCTGCTTCGGCTAAAGAGTTTCGCCGTGCTCAATGGACGCCCGCTTCCTGCGAGTCGCCAGTCCTTCGAAGAAGGCATCGATCCGGTTCTTGAGCTGTGCTTCAGAGACGACGCGTCGATCCATCATGTCCGACTCGAGAAACAGGCTGGCGGTGTCTCGGTTCTCCATGAGTGCCCGCCGGTTGTCAGCCAGCCCCGTCGAGACCGTCCGGCAGCTCTTGATTGGGTGGAACACGACGCCGTCCGCTTGGTAGTCGTCGATCATCTCGCTGAGAACTAAGTCCTGGAAGAACATGCTGTCCATCGCGTTGCGTACGCTGACCAACACTCCCTCCGCCAAGCTGTCCAGCGGCTGCTCGAGATCGTATTGAAAGCCGAGGTTCGAGCCGCCGGACGCAAACCACAGGTAGGTCGAATTGACGAACGTCCCACCCCACTCGGAGAACAACTCATTGAATCGGCGGAAAATCGGGTAGCACGGAACGCCCACGAAGAGCAATCGGTACTGCTCATCCGATAGCGTTCCGATTCCGTTGGTGGCCTTGTACTCCATCTCGTCGGCCAGATCTGTGAAGTAGGTTGCGCCGGCTTCCGTGCCGCGGAACCCGTTGGCGACACCCAGGTAGATCGTGCCGTCAGTCAGGGCGTTGAAGACCGCCGGACAGGCCTGGTTCAGCTCCAGAATCCTCTTCCACGATCGGTTCATGGTGTTCGCGTGGCCCATCGTTTCACGCAGTCGGTCGATGTCGAACCGGATCCCGGTCTGCTCCTCGCACAGGGCGATCAACTCTTTGATCTGATCGGCGACGTATTGACGATCGGTCTCGAAATCGGGATCACCCGGCCACGTCTGTGCGCCGGCGGCCCGGGTGCCAGGAATGTCCAACGTGAAGACCGGGGTGCCGTGCATTCGCTCCCAAATCTCGGCCCACTTGATGTACGTATTGCAGGCGTTGGTACAGATCGCGATGGCGGGCTTCGGGATTCGTCCCATTGGGTGCTCGCCGCCACGGAGCTGGACCGCGACGTCGGCCTTGACGTAGCCGCAGATGTCGGGCGAATAGCCGTAGTCTTCGGCTTCGCTGAGGTACTCGTGGGCGACGCGTCGAACGGCCGTCTGAAGGGAGTTGATCTCGGGAAAGACGATCGGGAGATCGAACACACGCAGCAGCTCCGTCAGGCTACCCATAACGAATACGTACGCCGCGCCGGTGCCGTTCTCGGCGACCTGATCCAGCTCCTCGAACCATTCGCGAAACAGTTGCGCGCCATCTTGATTGCCGCGCCCTACGATCGAAGTGTCGGTGGCCATCTGGGACATGAGGATCCTCGTCTAGTCGAACAGAAGGTTTTCCAGGAATGTCTCGAGCTGGATCTCCAGGCTGTCAAAACTCGTCATGCTCTCCTCGAACTCGCTGACGAAGTACGGAATGTTCTCTCGATCCAGGGTTCGCACGTATGCGACCTGCTCTTCGAGGCCGGGTTCGCACATCTTGGCGGCCATGACGATCGCCGCCTCGGCGTCAGCGTCTTTGATGCGCTTTAGAAGCATGTCTTCCTTTGGTTTGCGAAGATCGTGCTGGACCGGGCTGTGAGAGGATTTCTCGATATAGCAATCGGCCAGGTTGAGGAGTGGATCACCGTCCAGCGGAACATCCTCTGTCAGCCAGCGCAGGCCGATGAGCAGATCATCGTCGACGACGTAACACGATCTAGCGATGGTGCGTACCAGGTCGAGTGGGAGTTGCTCGCAGAACCCACCTTCGATCACGACCCGGATTCGATCTCGCGGGTGGGCTTCGCGCTCTTCGATGAGCGGCAGCAACGCGTGCAGCAAGGCGTTGTGCTCCTCTCGCGGCAAGAGCCCTCCTAGCGCGACGAGGACGTACGCTTCATCTGCGGATAGAAGCCACGGCTTCTCGCGCTTGATCGCGTAGAGCGCCCGCAGCAAAGCCCGATTCTCGTTGAACACTGCGATCGATTGACGCAGATCGTCGTCTGTAACGCGTCGGCCGGCGATCGCCTCGATCTCACGCCTGAGCCGATCGTACTCGGCGCGCAGATATGCGACGGCATGGTTCGAGTTGGCGTTCTGTGGTAGGTACAGGATCTGACACGTATACGGGAAGTTGCGTCCCCAGATCCCGGCCAGGTTTCTAGCCGCGTCGCAAATTGGGTGGGTGACGAACATGTCGAGCTCGACGCGTTGACTCAGCGCCAGCTCGAGCGACGTCTTGATGATCGAGCACAGGTAGGAGCCGAACCGAGAGTCGGCCTGCGCCGGCTCGACCGGTGCGCCTCGGACCTTGAAGGGCAGCATTCCGGCGGCGTGGGCGATCTCTTCAGGGAAGTAAACCTGAAAGTGGCCGATCACTTTTCCGCCGTTCTCACGCCACTGGCGCACGGTCGGGAAATCGGTGTCCTCGAGCAGCTCCTCACATGCCTGCAGAACTTCATCGAGAGGGCGACCGACCCAGTCTGGGAGAACGGTTGGCGAACTGCTCGAGCCGATCATTGATGGCTCCACGCGGGCTGGCGTTTCTCTTGAAACGCGCGGAGTCCTTCTATTGCGTCCGCTGTATTCATGAGCTCGTCGACGTAGATGTCCCCGACGTCGCGAAACGCCGCTGCGTGTCGCTGCGTGCTGCCGTTCCGAAGCGCGCGCTTTGTGATCTCGAGCGCCGCGCGACTGTGTCGGGCGATTCGTTGTGCGGTCGCCGTCGCCTCGACCTCGAGCTCACCGCGGGGCACGATCTTCCGGACGAGACCGTGCTCCCGAGCCTCGACGGCGCCGATCACGGCCCCCGAAAGCACCAGGTCCGCGGCCAGGCCCGAGTCACAACGCTCCGGGAGCAGAACGCACGCCGCCGGTGGGAAAACACCAAGCACGATCTCTGGCTGCCCGAACGATGCGTCATCGGCAGCGACGACGATGTCGGCCGCCTGCACGACCTCGAACCCGCCGCCCAAGCACTTGCCCTGAACCGCGGCCACGACCGGGAGGGGGAACCCGTCGATGGCGGCGATCGTTTCGAGAAACTCCGGGATCATCTGTCGGTAGTGCGGCGGCAGGTGCTCCTGTACGTCGGCACCCGCAGAGAAGTGCTTGCCACGTGCCGACACGAGCAGCACGCGCACCGCGGGACTCGCTTCGAGGCTTCGTAACGCGGCTCGCATCTCGGTGAGCATCTCTTGCGTCAAGATGTTGAGCGGCGGATGGTTCAGAACGAGCCGACCCAAACCGCCGTCGACGCTGGTCTCGATGATCGAAGCCATCACCCGATCGCTCCGGCTTTCGAGAGCGGGTTCCCGCACACACCGCAAAACTCGTGTTCGGACGGAAGGTCCTTTGAGCCGCATGCGCCGCATGTCCCTAGTGGCGGCCCCCACAAGGTCTCCGACGGCCGACCCTCGGCCGCGCGCGCGCGCAGGAGGGCGTATCGCGGATCGCGCTTCTCGACGAACGCCCGCATCCCTTCCAATGGCTCCCAGGAGGAGTAATGCAACGCCAACCAGTCCTGGGCGTGGCGGACGGTCGAATGCCATGCGAGGTCCTTCCAGAAGTTGACCTGCTGTTTCGTGTAGCGGGTGCACTCGGGGAACGACGCGAGCAGCTTTTGAGCCAGGTCGTCCACGAAATCATCGAGTTGACTCAGATCGATCGCGTACCCTTCCTCGCCGCGCTGAGCCTTTTTGATCTCGTCGGGACCCGCCTCGTCGATCCACTTGTCACCGTGTCGTACCGAAGGCACAACCCAGTTGACGAGCCCCCAATCGCGCGCTTTCACTGCCGAGATCGGTTCGTTGAGCATCAAGATCTCACGCGCGCGCTTGTCGCCGACCGTGAGCGGCAACCACTGCGTGGATCCCCCGCACGCCACCGAGCCGACGTGCGTGCCGACCTGCTTGATGAACGTGTGTTGAGCCATGACGGTGAGGTCGCACGCGAGCTGACTCTCGTTGCCGCCACCCACGGCCATCCCGTTGAGCCTCGCCACCACCGGCTTGCCGGTATTGAGGATGCTCTCGATGTAAGCTCGGAAAAGCGCCATGTACTTCCAGTAGTCTCGTGGCGTCGCGATGTAACTGGCCGCGTACTCCTTGACGTCACCCCCGGTACAGAAGGCGCGATCACCGGCGCCGGTGTAGACGATGACGCCTACGCGATCGTCGAAGCTGGCGTCCCGGAAGGCGGTCGCGAGCTCCTCGAGCGTGCGGGTCGAGTAGGCGTTGTAGTTCCCGGGCCGGTCTATCGTGATGCGGGCGATTCCGTCTTGCTTGCTGTACCCGACCTCCTCGAAAGCGAACGAATCGCTCTCGCGGGGCGAGAAGTAGCGTTCTACTTTTGTTGCTTGCATGTGAGGCCTCCCACCAGCAGGTCCGCGAACTCAGCTCCAAGCTCGGGCGTGTGGACCCTGCCCTCCGGCCGGTACCAACGAGCGATCCAGTTGATCGCCCCTAGGATCCCAAATACCGCGATCTTGGAGTTGACGACGCGGAACTCCCCGCTCTTGATGCCTTCGTTGATGATCCTGCGTATTCGTCGCTCGTACCGGTCACGGGCGGCGATGATCTTCGTCTGTCGTTCGGAGGAGAGCGCGGTCACCTCGAACGCCAGCGGTGACGCTTCAAGGGTTTCGGTCATGACACGGACATGCTCGCGGATGATGTACGCCAGTCGGTCGGCCGCAGTCGCATATCGTTGCCGTGCCTCTTTCGAAAAACGCTCGACCTCGGCCAGCGAGTCCAGATGGCACTGGTAGAGGATCGATTCCTTGTCCGGGAAGTAGTGATAGAGGGCGGTCTTCCGGACGCCCAAGTGGTCGGCGATATCGTTGAGCGTGGTCGCGTGGTAACCCTTTTCCCGGAAAGCTCGAAGCGCCGCGTGGAGGATCTCCGTTCGGCGGCGGTGTCGCTTCTCGCGAATACGGGGCGACGGTTTGGGCGCAGTGCCGGTTGCGGGCACGGTCGGGCTCTCCTGAGAAATTTTACTAGTAGTTCAAATTTTGAACGAAACGTCGAATTCTGTCAAGTCGGGAGAAACCCGACGCGTCGAGCCGATCAGCCAGCTCTTTGATTAGATGTGACAAGTAATACATAGATACTTGTTCGCCGGTGCCGCGATTGCGGATCGTTCTCTAGCGGGTTAGAAATCCGCTATGGACCGCGCGGCCCTCGCAGCCTCCCCTTATGCCAACGACGATTTGCTGCCGACCACGCTCGATGAGCGGCGCTGGTCGCGGTGGAACATCGCCGCGCTCTGGATCGGGATGAGCGCCTGCGTGCCGACCTACATGCTGGGATCGAGCCTGATCGCGAGCGGCATGACGTGGTGGCAGGCGCTGCTGACGATCGCCGCCGGCAATGCGGTGGTGCTGGTGCCGATGATCCTCAACGGTCACGCGGGAACGAAGTACGGAGTGCCGTTTCCGGTTCTCTTGCGAGCGCCGTTCGGCATCCTCGGTGCCAATGTTCCAGCGTTGCTTCGAGGGTTGGTCGCGTGCGGCTGGTTTGGTATCCAGACTTGGATCGGTGGACACGCACTGTACGCGCTTACCCGCGTCATCGTACCGGCGGTTGGCAACGCGCCGACGATCGGCTGGTTGGGACTCAACGTTTGGGAGCTGGTTTCCTTTCTGGCCTTCTGGGCGCTCAACGTATGGATCGCCTGGTCGGGCACGGAGCGGATCAGGTGGCTCGAAGCGTGGGGTGCGCCGATGCTGCTGGCGATCGGTTTGGCGCTCTTGGCATGGACGTTCACCTCACCCGGTGGGCTGGGAAACGCGTTGTCGTTCAGCCAGCAGTTCTCGAAGCCATCGCTGATCGTTACAGACCACGAGGTGCAGCTGACGAGCCTGATGGATGACAGTGGTCCGCGCGCCAGCGAGTTTCGGTTGGCGGCAGCGCCCACCGCGGACGCTGCGCGTGCAGCGATGGGCGACGCAGAGTGGACGCCCTATACCGGAGAAGTAATGCCGCTCACCCCTGTCGCCGCCGGGGGCGTCGTTGCGGCCCAACTCAGAGACGCCAGCGGTGTGGTGAGCCCGACGCTGACCGGCCGGGCGACGGCCGCCGGGGGTCAGTTGAGCTTCTGGCTCCTGTTCCTACCGGGCCTGACCGCGATGGTCGGCTTCTGGGCGACCTTGTCGCTCAACATCCCCGATTTCACCCGCTACGCCAGGAGCCAGGCCGACCAGACATGGGGCCAGATCCTGGGGCTGCCGACCACCATGACGTTGTTCGCGTTCATCGGGATCGCCGCCACCTGCGCGGCTGCGCTCCAGTTCAAGGATGTCCTGGTCGTCGAAGCCGCACCGTGGGATCCTGTCGTATTGTTGTCGCGGTTCGATGCGCCGGTTGTCGTCATCGTCTCGATGGCCGCGCTGGCGGTTGCTACCTTGACCACCAACATCGCCGCAAACGTCGTCGCTCCGGCGATCGGTTTCAGCAACATCGCACCGCGCTGGATCTCGTTCCGCGTCGGTGCGCTCATCACCGGCGTCATCGGGATTTTGATCATGCCCTGGAAACTGATCGCCTCCACCCAGGGCTACATCTTCACCTGGCTGATCGGTTATAGCGCGTTGCTGGGGCCAGTGGCCGGAATCATGATCGCTGACTATTGGATTGTGCGCCGCCAACGCCTAGACATCTCATCGCTGTTCTCCGAAGATGGCGCCTATTGGTACGGCGACGGCTGGCGGTGGGCCACGGTGGCGATCCTGGCGCTCGCGGTGGCGCCCAACGTGCCAGGTTTCCTCGCGGCGGCCGGTTGGGTGTCGGGTGACAAGATTCCGACGGTCTTTCATTCGATCTACACCTACGCGTGGTTTGTCGGCTTCGCGGTCGCGTTCGTGAGTTACTTGGTGCTCGGCTCATTCAGACAGTCGAACTTCGCAGCGGAGACGCCGAGTGCCGCTTAACACCATTCGCGTTGTGGACCTGACCCGCATCCTGGCCGGGCCCTACGCCACGATGATCCTCGGCGACTACGGCGCCGACGTCGTGAAGATCGAACGCCCCGACGGCGGCGATGACGCCCGCGGTTGGGGACCGCCATGGGTCCCCGGCGCGGGCGGAGCAAGCGCTTACTTCACCGCCGTCAACCGCAACAAGCGCAGCTGCACACTGGATCTGAAGGCCGACGCCGGCAAACAAGTCCTTTGGCGCATGCTCACGCGTGCCGACGTCGTGATCCCGAACTTCCGCCCTGGCGTGCTTGACCGACTGGGTTTCCCGTACGACGCGGTTCGCGAACGAAACCCGAGAATCATCTACGCCGTGATCAACGGCTACGGCACTGATGGCCCAGGTGCCGACAAGCCATCGTTTGACGTGATCGTGCAGGGTGAGTCGGGCGTCATGGATGTGACCGGCGACCCGGCGGGCCCGCCGACCCGAGTCGGGATCTCGCTCGGCGACGAGACTGCGGGACTGCTGGTCGTTCAGGGGATCTTGGCGGCGCTTCTCGAACGGGTGCGAACCGGCGAAGGACAGCACGTCGAGGTTGCCCTTCACGACGGCCTGCTGTCGCTCTTGACCTACCACGCGCAGAACTGGTGGTCGGGCGGCGAGAAGCCGACGCGGCTCGGCAACGCGCACCCGTCGATCGTTCCCTACCAGACCTTTGCTACCAAGGACGGATGGATCAACATCGGAGCCGGCAACGAGCGCCAGTGGGCGCGACTGTGTGGGGTGATCGGTAAACCGGAGTGGATCGACGACCCGCGCTTTGCCACCAACGGCGAGCGCAACGTTCACCGAAACGAGCTCATCCCGAAACTGGAGACGATCTTCGACGCCCGTTCGACGGCCGAGTGGATCACCGCGTTGTCAGCCGCTGATATTCCGTGCGGCGAGATCCGGAGCGTGCCCGACGCTCTCGATTCGGCCGAGGCCAAAGCACGAGAGATGATCGTGGAAGTTGTGGGCTCGGACGGTGCGCCGCTCCCACTGATCGGTGTGCCGATCAAGCTCTCGGCGTCGCCGTGCCGGGTTCGTACCCGCCCACCGGAACTCGGGGAACACACCGATGAAATACTGGCCGAGCTCGGTTATGGCCCCGACGAGATCGAGGCGTTGCGGCAGAACGGTACCGTCTGAACGCACCGGATTGCAGTTTAGCGCGTCAGCGGTGAGTACCCGATTCCGTCCGGTCCTGCGCCGGTCGGCATGGTGGCCAAGATCGACGCCGTCTCGAGGTCGATTGCGGCGACCTGATCGCGGCCGCCGAGCGTAACGTAGGCCACTCGGCCATCACGTGAAATCGTGATCCCCTGGGGCGAAGGTGACTCCCCGACGCCCGCAGTCCCAGACACCGATACTCGCGCCCGCTCCTCGCGCGTGGCGACATCGAACAACCAAACCTCGCCTCGGTCTGGGTCGGCGACGATCGCCAGCGCGCCGTCGGGCGTGATGCTGATTCGGTAGGGGAAGCCAAACCCCGTTAGCTCAGCAGCGACCTTACCGCTCTCGACGTCGAACACGCTCACCGTCTTATTCTCGTTGCTGCCAATCCACACTTCGTCGCCGGTGGGTGTCACCGCCAGCCCCTCGACAACCGGGGCCACCGGCATGACCCGAAGCGGCGTCCGCGAAGCGACGTCGAGCTCGGTGAGCGTCCCGTCGCGGATGTTGGTTGTGTAGATGCGGCTCCCGTCGGGTACCAGCGCGAGCATGTGGGACGCGGGCTGTTGGGTGGGCATCGTTCCGACCACGACACCGTTGGTGATATCCACCAGCAACACCGCCTGACTGGCCTCGGAGGTCACCGCTAGCAGGGAATCGCCCGGTAGGAAGGCCGCCCCGTGTGGCCGGAGATGCTCTCCGAGGTCGATCGTTCGCGTCACCTCTAGCGTCTCGAGGTCGAATACTGTGAGCGAGTTGCCCGACGCCCCTCGTACGCCGTAGTTCGTCGCGATAGCCCGCCGGCCGTCGTTGGAGACGGCGACCTCGTGTGGTCCTCGACCGGTCGGTAGTGTGGCCAGGATCGTGCCCGATTCGGCGTCTAGAATCGTTGCCGTGTGGTCGTCCTTGTTGGTCACGACCAGTGTGCCGCTGAGCTCGGGTTGGGCCCACGCCGGGGCCGCCGTGCCGGCGAGCAGAAGGACCGGGACCGCTACGCGCAGTGCCTTTCGCATAATCACTCCGTGGATGCAGAGTCGAGGTTGTGAGCTCGATGCCGCTAACAAGAACGTTCAACGAGCGGGTGGCGTTCATCGCGACCGTCCACCAAGGCGGTTGGTCGCACGATGACCGGGTGCCAGCTAAGATTACAGGCGGAGCACGAGCGACGATATCCTCATGGAGGCATCATGGCGAGAGTGGTCAAAGGTGGTTTGATCCAGGCGGCGATCCCTGATGGGGATGCCAGCCGGCCGATGGACGAGATCAAGCAAGCGATGATCGACAAACATCTGATTCTGCTGGCCGAGGCGGCCGCACGCGGGGCGCAGGTGTGCTGTCTTCAGGAGCTCTTCTACGGGCCGTACTTCTGCGCCGAACAGGACCAGAAGTGGTACCGCCTCACCGAGTCTGTCCCTGACGGGCCGACCTGTCAGCTGTTCGCGGACCAGGCGCGAGAGCACGGCATGGTACTCGTCCTCCCGGTGTACGAACAGGAGATCACCGGGGTCTACTACAACACCGCCGCCGTCTACGACGCCGATGGGTCGTATCTCGGAAAGTACCGCAAACATCACATCCCGCACTGCGCGCCAGGGTTCTGGGAGAAGTTCTTCTTCAAGCCCGGGAACCTAGGCTACCCGGTGTTTGAGACAGCGTTCGGCAACGTCGGCGTCTACATCTGTTACGATCGCCA
>DAOWHI010000038.1 GCA_030641505.1 Gemmatimonadota bacterium
AGTGTTCGCGAGCGGTGGGGCCGGCTCGACGTGCTCGTCAACAGCGCGGCGATCTTCCCGCGCACGCCATGGGACGAGATCGACGAGACGGTTTGGGAGCAGACGATCCGCACGAACTTGAAGGCGCCGTTCTTTACTGCGTGGCACGCAGCAGCGTTGATGCGCGAGAACGAGGGTGGCAAAATCGTATTTATCGCCGATTGGGCCGGGTTTCGCCCGTATCGGAACTATCTACCGTACGTCGTCTCGAAGGGCGGCGTGATCACGATGACGAAGGCGATGGCCAAGGAGCTCGCGCCCGACATTGCGGTAAACGCGATCGCGCCGGGGCCGGTCATGTTGCCGCCCGACTTCAGCGACGAGGACGCCAACAAGATCGTCGACGACACGTTGCTCAAGCGATTGGGTAGTCCCCAGGATATCGCGCAAAGCGTCGTCTACCTGGTGGCGATGACCGACTTCGTGACCGGCCACGTGATGGTCGTCGACGGCGGTCGCCTGATCGGCAAATAATGCCGTCGTTCGGCAACGGGCCGATGAGTTGCCCATCTCGGCCGGCGCTCCGCTTCGCCGAGCCTTCTCGGTTCCCTGCGGGGTCTCGCCTAGCTCCCGCGCGAAACGGCCTCGACTGGGCAACTCATCGGCCCATCAACGGAGCGACCCAATGACGTACCGCGTCACCGTTCAGATTCAGTTTTGTTATGGTCATCGGCTGCTCGACTACGAGGGGCCGTGCGCGCATCCTCATGGGCACAACGGCCTGGTCGAGATCGAGCTCGAGAAAGCAGGGTTGGATCATCGCGGGATGGTGGTCGACTTCGCCGATGTGAAGCGTGACGTTAAGGCGTGGATCGACGACAAGATGGATCACCAGATGATCCTGCGTGACGACGATCCGATGGTGGCGTGGTTACGCGAGCAGGGTGAGCCGATGTACCTGATGGGCGACAACCCGACCGCGGAGAACATCGCCCGTGAGATCTTCGACCACGCGAGCGAGCGGGGTTATCCGGTGACCGCGGTTCGATTGTGGGAAACCGCGACATCGTTCGCGACCTACGCGCAGCCGTAGGCGTCTAGCCGCAGTCGGTCGAGCCTAGGTCGCGAAGTGCGATCGAATCGCTTCTTCGGCGGCCGGGGTGATCACTCCCCACTCCCCGCCGGCTGATTTGCTCACCGTGATCGAGGTGGGCATGAAGAACACCGATTCGACGTTGGCGATCCCAAACAGGGCTTGCGCCAGCGGCGCGCCCTCGGCCTCCTCCAGCGAGTTGAACTGTTGCATCCGCTCCTCGGTCACCGTCTGGTCGACGTGGAACAGAATACTGTTTGGGTTTGGGGTTTGCTGAACGCGAACCATAACGTCACCCATCAACGCCTCCTTTCCATCCTACGTATCGGACTCATCGCACAGCCCTCGGTGGGCTCGTCCCGACAACACCTGATCGTGGTCGACGTCCCACAACAGTGGCTGGTCGGGCGGCAGCATGATGCTGGCCGCGCGAACCAGCCGGTCGCCGTTTGCGACTCGTGCTTCGATCCGGAGCGATCCAGTGGGAGTATTCTTAAAACACGTGAAGCCGCCCGATTGAGCGATGCCGAGCACGGTCTCGTTGGCCATGATCTCGAGTGGGTCCCCCTGAGTGTGGCGAACCAAGAGAACGCCATCGTCGGAGCCGCCAAAACCGAGGATCTGTCTCCCACATCCGCTGGCGACGGTAACCGCTAGCAGCAGAAACGTGGCGGTCCTCGCCGCGGCGCTGGCGCGACCGCCGGGTTGTCTCATCTTCGAGAGCGTGGCCTCATCGCCCCGCCAACATCCGATCGAGCGCCACACGGGCCCACTCGGCCGTGTCCTCGTCGACCGAGATCTGGTTGACGACGTGACCGGAGGCCAGGTTGTCGAGGACCCACGCAAGGTGCGGCAAATCGATCCGGTACATGGTAGCGCACATGCATACGGTTGGACTCAAGAAGTAGACCCCACGGTCGGGGTACTGCTCCTTGAGCCGATTGACGAGATGGATCTCGGTTCCGATCGCCCACTCGGAGCCGGATGGTGACTCGCGCACCGTGTGCACGATCGTCTCGGTCGAACCGACCGCGTCCGCTTTGTCTACGACCTCCATCCGGCATTCCGGATGGACGAGGATCTTGACGTTTGGCTTGGCCTCGCGGATCCGATCGACATGCTCGGCCCGGAAGACGTTGTGCACTGAGCAGTGGCCGAGCCACAGGATGATCCTTGCGCGCTCGAGTGCGTCCAGCTCGACGCCGCCGTTGGGCAGCCGCGGGTTCCAAACCGCCATCTCGTCGAGCGGAACCCCCATCCCCTTGGCGGTGTTGCGGCCCAGATGTTGGTCCGGGAAGAAGAGCACCTGGCGGCGTTGCTCGTACGCCCACTCGA
This sequence comes from Gemmatimonadota bacterium, assembly GCA_030641505.1. Classification (GTDB taxonomy): domain Bacteria; phylum Gemmatimonadota; class Gemmatimonadetes; order JACCXV01; family JAHWKZ01; genus CAMYLR01. The sequence continues at coordinate 2,408 of DAOWHI010000038.1, forward strand.
GTACCGCCCGGGCGTTGGTCGACGTGCAGACAATGCCGCCACGCTCCCCGCAAAAAGCCTTGAGCGCCGCGCTCGAGTTCATATACGTGACCGGCATCACCCGTTCGACCGGATCGACGCCCATCACGTCGGTCAGCGTATCCCAGCACGCCTCGACTTGCGCGATGTCAGCCATATCGGCCATCGAACAGCCGGCCGAAAGGTCAGGCAGGATCACCATCTGATCGGAACGCGACAGGATGTCGGCTGACTCGGCCATGAAGTGAACGCCGCAGAAGACGATCGTCGATGCGGTCGATTCGGCCGCCTGTTGGCTCAGCTTGAATGAGTCACCGGTCAGGTCCGCGAACTGATAGACGTCGTCGCGCTGATAGTGGTGGACGAGCACCACCAGTTGGTCGGCTAGGATCGCCTTCGCGGCAGCGGCCCGCTCGGCGCAGATGGCCGCGTCGAGCTCGCGATAACCGTCGAACGGGATTGGCGCCTCGGCGGCGTCCAGCAACCCGATCGTGCCGTGCGAGTGTCCGCCCTCGAACTCCATCGTGCCTTTCTCGTCGCACTCGACCGAGACTTCTTCGAAAATCTTGAGGTCTTCCATCAACCGGTTCCCTTGGCCTCACGGATCTGGTTCGTCAACTCGGGCACGATGTCGAACAAATCGCCCACGATGCCGTAGTCTGAGACCGAGAAAACGGGCGCATTGGCGTCTTTGTTTATCGCCACGATCGTGCCGGAGTTCTTCATACCCACCAAATGCTGAATCGCTCCCGAGATGCCAACCGCGATATACAGTTTTGGGGTAACCGTCTGACCCGATGAGCCAATCTGGCGGTCAATCGGCAGCCACTCGTTGTCGCATACCGGTCGGCTGGCCGCAAGCTGCGCACCGAGCGCCTCGGCCAGCTCCTCGACGACAGGAAGCTTCTCCTGCTTGCCGATGCCGCGACCCACGGCGACGATCACCTCGGCCCGCGACAGGTCGACCTTGTTCTCGACTTCCTGAAACGTCTCGAGCACCTCGGTGCGACTCGCCGCAGCGAGGTTGACCGGTTGCTTGACGATCTCGGCCGCGCCGTCACCAGCCGCCGCGTCGTCGGCCAGGTAGGCGCCCGACTGGAGGCTAACGATGTTGATTCCGTCCCCGGCGAACACGCAATCGGAGTTGAGCTTTCCCTGATAGGGTTGGCGTACGAACACGGTGTCATCCCCGTCGATGTGGTGGGCGACGACGTCGGAGATGAAACCGGCATCGACCTCGGCCGCAAGCCGCGGCACCCAGTCGCGCGACTGATAGCTGTGCGGGAACAAGACCAGGCTCGGCGCCTCGGCCTTGATCGCTTCCACAAGCGCGGCGGTGTAGGCGTCCGGTGTGTAGGGGGCGAGCGCCGCGTCTTCGATCACCCGCACCGCTTCGACCCGCTTGGCGGCCAGAGCCTCGGCGGCGGCCGACCCATCAGCGGCCATCACCACGGCTTCGAGCGGGCTCCCAAGCGCCTCGGCCAGCGCCTGCCCGCAGGCGATCACCTCGAACGAGATCGACTTGAGCCCATCGTCGCCGGATTCGGTTACCGCCCAGATCGCGCCCGCCATCTTAAAGCACCTTCGCTTCCTTCTGGAGCTTCTCGACCAATGTCGCGACGGCGGTGGCCGCGTCGCCTTCGATGATCTCGGCGCCCTTGGTCTTCTCGGGCACGTAGAGCCGCGTCGTTCGCGTCTTGCGCCCGGCGGCGCCGACTTCGTCCGGCGCCAGCCCGATATCGACCGGCGTTACCTTCGTGATCTCTTTCTTCTTGGCACCCATGATCCCCTTGAGCGTCGCGTACCGCACCGTGCTGATCCCGGATTGAATCGTCAGCAGTGCCGGCAACGGCAAACGCAGCCATTGGAACCACCCCGCTTCGAGCTCACGCTTGACCTTGATCGTGTCGCCTTCGGGTTCGATCTCCATGATCAAAGTCGCGCTCGGCCACCCGAGTCGTGCTGCCAGGATCGGCCCGGTCTGAGCCCAGCCCGCGTCGTCGGATTGGAGACCGGTCAGTATCAGATCGACGTTTTCGCGCTCGATAGCGGCGGTCAGCGCGCGTGCGGTGGCAGCCGCATCACCACCTTGGAATGCCGGGTCGTTCAGGTGAATCGCCCGCTCGGCACCCATCGCGAGCGCGCGGCGAATTGCCTCATCGGCACGATCGCGGCCCAGGCAGACGACGACGACCTCGCCGCCTTGGCTCTCGACCAGCCGTAAGCCGGCCTCGAGCGCGTACTGATCGCTCTCGTTGATTTCGGTGGCCAAATCGGCGTCAGCGATCGATATGCCGTCGGCGTCGATCTTGAGGTGGGCGTCCCCCTCGGGCACCTGTTTGATGCATACCGCGATCTTCAAATCTGTCTCCTGGTGAGCATGGGATTCGGTCCATCGAGCGGTTGCTCGAAACCTCCTAACCGAGTGTGCTAAAATAGGTTTGGTCGGGTCCCTCGACAACCGCGCGGCGACATGCTCGGACAGCCGGTAGATTACCACGATGCCACGACTCATCATTGCCCGTGAAGACGAGCTCTTGGTGGCCAAGGCGAGAGATCCAGAGGGCGAGTGGGAAACCACGTCGCACCTGGAGATGACGCTCCCGGTCTGTGTCGCGATCGATCCCAATCGCCCGGCGAATGTCTACTGTGGCACGTTCGGCAGCGGTCTCTGGCGCAGCGACGACGGCGGCAGCAGGTGGGAGTGGGCGGGCGAAGGGTTTCCGGCGGCGCGGATCACCGCAATCACCGTCAGCTCGCTCGAGGATTCGTCGGCCGGAGGCGTCGTCTACGCGGGTACCGATCCGAGCGCCGTCTATCGCTCAGAAGACGGCGGAAACTCGTGGCGGGAGCGAACCGGGCTCGAGGAGCTGCCTTCGGCCTCGGAATGGAAGTTCCCGCCGCGCCCGGAATCCCATCACGTGCGGTGGATCGAGTGCGATCCCAATCGCGAGGGATGGCTCTACGTCAGCATCGAGGCCGGTGCGACGATCCGCAGCCGAAACGGCGGCGCGTCGTGGGAGGACCGCGTCGACGGGGGGCCGCGCGATGTTCACACGATGGCCACCCATCCTCGGGCCGCCGGCCGGTTATGGGCGGCGGCGGGTGACGGATATTTCGAGAGTCGCGATCACGGAAGCAACTGGACCCAGCCCGCAGCCGGGCTGGAGAAGTTATACGTGTGGGGCTTCGCGCTCGACTCGCGCGACCCCAACATCGCCATCGCTTCGGCTGCCGCGGGCCCGGTCCAGGCGCACAACCCGAACGCCGCATACTCTCGGATGTACCGTCGCGTCGGTGACGGGCGATGGTTCCAGCTCGGCCTCGGCCTGCCGGATCCTGAGCGCACGACCGCGCACGTACTGGCGGCCAACCCGTTCGAGCCTGGGATCTTCTATGCGGTCTGCAATCAGGGTGCGTTTCGTTCGGCCGATGGCGGTCTCAACTGGACTCGGTTGTCGATCTCGTGGCCCGAGGGGGACGAACGCCGCCGCGTTCGAGCGATCGCCGTCGTCCCCTAGGCGCGCTTCGCGTCGCCGGTCTCGCCAAACTTACGGCGGTAGTGCCGCTGCCAGACAACGGTCGCGATCGTACCGATGATACCGGGGGTGATCCACGGCAGAATGCCGATGAACCCCTCCAGGCTGTACTCGACAAAGCGCTGGATTCCGAACACCGCAAACGCGGTGTGGAACGCGATTCCGCCGCCGATCATGGCGCCGATGTGCTCATACCAGTGAGCCATCGGGGTGGCCTTTGGTCGGCGCGCGTAACGCAACGCGTTCTGTCCGATCAAGATGCCGATCGGTGACAGCGCGACAAAGACCCAGCGTATGCTGTGCTCCGTGGTCACGCCCATCACGAGCATCGCGATTCCGGCCAACATCGCGGCCGCACAGATGAACGTGTGAAATGGTGTCTTGAGGAGCGCGGGATCACGGCGCGTTTGCATCGAGCGCACGCCGTGATGAACGGATGCTACCGTGATGATCGCCAAGTAGGCCAAGAACGCCTCGAGCATGCGGATCTCGGTGACCGCCGCGGCGATGTCTGCCGGATCGCTCGGCAACGCCTCGGGGTGGGTGCCGAAGGGGCTCAGGATCGACAACGTCGCGATCATGAAAGCGGTTACCCCCACGAAGTAGGCCGCATACAAGAACGCCTTGCCGGCGCGGACGTGAACGCGCTCACCTTTGCGCGCAAAGATCGGGACCCAGAACGCCGCCAATCCAAAGAACGCGACAGCGATGTGCGCAAACAAGATCGTTCTGAAGAGTGAGTACACGTCGCGCCCCCTTTGCTGCGTTCGCGGTTTCGCGTACGATAATGATATGAAGATCGAAAGTCGGCCCCCGTACATTCCGCCCATGCACCGAATCATCTTCGTAGGTGCTCTGGTCATGGCCGCGTGTCAGCAGCCCGCCTCGGAACCGAGCTCAACCGCAGCCGATCACCAGCACATCGTCGCCACCGTGGATTCTCTGACGCGCGCCTTTGAGCAGGCGGAACGGGATCGGCAGCCAGGGCGTGTCCTTTCCTTTCTCTCACCAGACTTCTACATGTACGCGGACGGAGTGCGGGCGAACTACGGAGAGGTCGTGACCGGCATCCACGAGATCTCGACCTTCCAGCATTTCGAGCCCGGTTGGGAAAACCTCGAGGTGCGCGCGCTCGGTCCCGACGCCGCGTTGGCGAGCTTCACATTTCGGGATTCGATCGTCACCGGGTCGGGAGACGTGTTGCTAGCGGGCGGCGCCACGACGCTCATCTGGGAGCGCCGCGATGGTGGGTGGCGAGTCGTCTACGCGGACGCGGATCACTATCCCGTTTCGAGTGATTGAAGGCGACGCTTACGGCGTCGGTGCCAAACCGAAGATCAGCGCTGTCATCCCGAGCCACTGAACGACGATCATGCCGACATGAATGAACAATCCGATCTTCACGGATCGGCGCCACCACACGAGGTACGCCCACGGCAGGGCCATGATGAAAAACCCCACCCAACTCCACGGTGCGATCAGATGGAAGATCGCAAATAGTAACGCGTTGAACGCTGGAGCCCGGGCGCCCCAGTGAGCGGTTCGGGGCAAGAGGAACCCACGCGCGTAGAGCTCCTGCGTCGGAGCGACCAAAACAAAGCTGACGAAAGCGAGGCCCCAGATCTTGAGGACCAATCCCCGCGAGAGCTCGGTGAACATCGCGGGATCGAACCTGAGCACAAACCAATCCGGCACCCATGCGAAGGGTCCCGACAGCAGCGGTAGCTCGATGACCGGGTTTAGAGCCCCGACGATCGCCACGCTGATCAAGATCAGCGGTACCCCGATGATCGTGTACTGCCACCAACGCACCTTGGCGTGCCACGGGAACGCCGCTCGTAGCGTGAATCTCCCGCCGGTTTCCCGGCGGACTCGACGCGTCATGATCGCCCAGCTGACCGGCACCTCGGCTACCAGAACCGCCAGCATGAGTGCTACCAAATTGGGGATGCCACGACTACTCAAGAGCGCAGCGAGAGGGAGATAGACCAGCAGGGTTGCGACCCCCGGAGCGAGCTGCAAAGCCGCGGCTTCCCGCGCGTTGAGCGCGCCACCCTGTGGGGCTTGGGATTCTGGATTTGGCATTCGACACCTTCCTCGGACGGACGAGTTGCTTCTCTTGGCTCCGCCCGCTAGATAGTTGACTGGTGAACGAATATGTAGTTTATTGGTGTATCGTTTACTTGTCAACTATATATTGGAGCTGACGATGGAACTGACCAAACACGATTGGATGCTCGCGTGGGTAAGCCTTGTCCACGCAAGCACTTACATGATATCGGAGCTGGATAGGCACCTACGCGACGAGGTCGGCATCTCGCTACCCGAGCACGACTTGCTCAGCCAACTCGACAAGGTCGGCGGCGAGGTGATGCTCTCCGAGCTAGCCCGCCGCGTCTACCTCTCCAAAGCCGGCATGACGAAGATGGTCGACCGGTTGGAACGGGCGGGACAGGTCGAGCGGGTGCGGCCGGGGCCCGACCGCCGTGTAACCAGCGCCAAACTCACAACCGCCGGTCGCGCGACCCTGGACCGTTCGCGACCGACGTTGATGACATGGGTCGAGGCCAATCTCCGCGACCATCTATCGGATGCGCAGGTGATCTCATTGCAAGATTCTCTTCAGGCGTTGCTCGAGGGTCATGGTCGGTGGGAGGGACAGATGCGGCATCTACTTGGCGAACCCCACGAAGATTTCGACCGGCTGGGTGTTGAGGATATCGGCGGCGGTTAACCCACCTTTTCGAGCCATCGCGATTCCATGTTCTAGGTAGTCGATCGTTTCGGGTCCGTGGGCGTCGGGCGCGACGACAAACTTGATGCGGCGCTCGAGTGCGGCACGGTGCCATCGCCAGCCAAGATCGAGTCGCTTGGGCTGGGCGTTGATCTCGATCGCGACGCCGTGCTCGACAGCGGCGTCGAGGACGCGCTCCATGTCCAAGTCGACCGGCGACCGAGCCAAGAGCTGTCGACCCGTAGGGTGGCCCAAGATATCGACGTGGGGGTTGGCGATGGCGCGACAAAAGCGCGCCGTCTGTTCAGCGCGTGAGAGGCCAAAGTAGCTGTGGACCGCAGCTATCACGCAATCGAGCTCGGCCAGCACAGAGTCCGGTAGATCGAGACGCCCGTCTTTCATGATGTCGACCTCGATGCCGGTCAACACGGAGAAATCGACGACCGCCCGATCGACCTCTTCGATCTCCTCACGCTGTTGTATCAACCCGTCGGCGTCAGGCCCGCCCGAGCTCGGTCCGTGATCGCAGATCACCAGGTATTTGTAGCCGCGCTCGATCGCTGCCCTGGTCATCGCATCGACGGACACGCGACCGTCGCTCCACGTGGTGTGGCAGTGCACGACGCCCTGAATGTCACCCAGCCGCACGAGCTCCGGCAGCGTGCCGGCTGCCGCGGCGTCGATCTCGCCCCGACCCTCACGCATTTCGGGCGGGACCCACGATAGACCCAGCGCGCCGTACACCGCGTGTTCGTCGCCGCAGTCGATCGACGTGCCCTGGGCGTCGACGATTCCCTGGTTGGTGAGCACTTGGCCCTGTGACTCGGCAACGGCTTGAAGCTCGGTCCAATGAGAAGTGCTGCCGGTTCGTTTCACCAACTCGAACGGAAACGCCCGGTCGGCGACGGCGTGGAGCTCGGCGCCCAAGCCGCCCGTTAGTTGAACGCGAGCCCAGCCAGCTTCGCGCTCGACGATCTGGTGCACTGCGGCCAGTCCGACAAACGCGTCGACGATTGCGGCTGGCTGCTCGCCCGCGGCGACCAACACGATCCGCCTGACCGTTTCCGACCGCCGTCGGGCGCCGCCGGCTGCGACCACCCTGCTCGCGGCCCCGGTTTCCTCGAGTCGAGCGGCCAACAGCTTTGCCACTTCGCGCGCCTCAACGCCCAGGAATCGGCCCGCGTACGCCTTGACCCGGTCGACGTTGGCGAGCACCGTGGCCGCCATCTTTTCGCCAAAACCCGCGACTCCAGCCAAGCTTCCGTCGGCCGCGGCTTCCTTTAGCGCGTCCAGCGATGCGATTCCGAGCGTGTCGTAGGCCGCCCGCGCACGCTTGGGTCCTAGCCCTGGCACCCGGAGAAGATCGACCACTCCGATCGGCGTCTCGGCGGTCAGCCGCTCGTACAGCGGCACGCTCCCGGTTGTCGCCAAGTCGACGATCTTTTGCGCGATCGCCTTGCCGATTCCCGGCAGGTCCTCGAGCCGGTCCTCGGCGATCAACGCGTCGATCGGTTCTTCCAGCTCGCGCAGCGTGCGAGCGGCGTTGTCGTAGGCGCGTATCTTGAACGGGTTCTCGCCGCCGAACTCGAGCAGCCGCGCGATCTCGTCGAACATTTGGGCGGCGTCTTCGGCATGCATGCCGGGAAACTAGTGTCCGTGATCGTTCGAACCTTTCAACCACTTTGATCATCGAATCCGATATGATGCGACGTGTCCTAGCATCGGTCTGCCTGGCATCAGCGCTGGCGCTGGGTACCGCCGATGCCCAGGTAGTCGAATCCGATCCGGCGGTCTGGCGAGAAGACCTCCGGCTACTGGCCGAAGAGTTGCCACGCAGGCACCCCAGCCCCTTTGCGAGCCTCAGTCGCGGCGATTGGGACGCGGCGGTGGCTGACCTCGAGGCCAAGCTGCCTTCGCTGCGGCGGTCTGAATGGGTCGTCGAGCTCCAGCGCTTGGTCGCGCTGTTGGGCGACGCGCATACCTCCATCAACCCCGCCGATGCGACGATCGGCGCGGGGTACTATCCATTCGATCTCTACTTGTTCGACGATGGCCTCTTCGTTCGGAGGGCACCGCCCGAGTACGCGTCGATCGTCGGCGCGCGCGTCGTGCGCATCGGCCGCGCTACCGTCGAGGAAGCTCTCGCCGTGGTCGGCACGACGATCTCACACGAGAACGAGTGGTGGGTCAAGGCGTCGGCACCGCGGCGATTGATGATCCCCGAAACCCTCGACGGTCTGGGGTTGGTCGACGACATGCAACGACTCGAGCTCACAGTCGAGCGGGACGGAACGATCGATACGGTCATCGTCTCGCCCGTCGATCGTCCGGCAGCGGAAGGACATGGGGGCGGCGGGATCGATAGAACGGGATGGAGCGATATGCTCCAGAGCGGAGATCCTCCGCTGTGGCTCCGGCAGCCCGATCGATCGTTCTGG
>DAOWHI010000152.1 GCA_030641505.1 Gemmatimonadota bacterium
CTGAGCGTCCACTCGGTGGTCAGCTTCGATTTTGCAGTCTCGCAGCTTCCCGGCTGGCACACCACGATCCTCCCGCCCTACTTCGTGGCCGGGGCCATCTTCAGCGGCGTAGCGATGGTGATCACGTTGTTGGTGCCCATGCGAAAGGCGTTCCACCTCGAGGATTACATCGACGAGTATCATCTCAACAACCTGGCCAAGCTGCTGTTGCTCACCTCGCTCATCGTGTTCTACGCGTATCTGGTGGAGTTCTTTATCGCCTGGTACTCAGGCTCCGAGTTCGAGAAGGCGGTCTTCATGGATCGCTTGACCGGCAGGTACGCGTGGGCGTGCTGGATCATGTACATCTGCAACTGCTTCATACCGATGTCGCTATGGTCGAAGCGGATTCGCACGTCGTGGTTCTGGATGTTCATTGTGTCGATCTTCGTCAACATCGGGATGTGGTTCGAGCGCTTCTCGATCATCATCCAGTCGCTCGCGCACGAGTTTATGCCATACCAGTGGGACTACTACCGGGTGAGTTGGGTCGAATGGTCGATCACCGCCGGTTCGTTCGCGTGGTTTTTCATGTGGTTCCTGTTGTTTATCAAGTTCCTGCCATCGATGGCGATTTCCGAGCTGAAGGAGCTGTTGCCGCCGAAGCTCAGGCGCCAACAGGAGGAGCTCGAGGTGGCGGTCATGAGCAGGGAGGGGTACAGCCCATGAGCGCCGAGCTGATGGATGGCGGGGTTCGCGGGGTCTTCCTGACGCTGGACGAAGTAGCCGATGCCGTCAATGCGCTCGAGGACGAGGGCGTGGCGGCCGATGACATCACCGTGTACTCGCCGATCCCGACTCCTCATCTGGAGGATGCGATCGATCGTCCGGTCAGTCCGGTTCGCCTCATGACGTTGATCGGTGGGTTCCTGGGAACGGTGACCGGCCTCTCGCTCACGCTCTGGACGTTCTTCGCGTGGGGACTGCAGGTGGGCGGGAAGTCGATCGCGTCGTTGCCGGTAACGGTCATAATCATGTTCGAGCTTACGGTCTTGCTGGGCGGCCTGTTCACATTGGCTGGCGTCTTCATCTTCAGCCGCATTCCGGCCATGCGCACCAAGCCGGGGTACCACCCTCGGTTTTCGAATGACCTGTTCGGGGTGTTCGTGCACACCGATGACGATGGCACGGCGCAACGAGCGCGCACGATCCTCGACCGTGTCGGGGCGGAGGCGATCGAGAGTGTGGCGTAGCCAACGCGGAATCGCGCTACTCTTCGCGGTCGCTGCCTTGGCAGGCTGCGATTGGTTCAGCACCATGAGCCGCACGCCGGCGATCCAGCCCTACGAGGTGTTACCTCTCCAACCGCCGGACCGATCGGTCGCGCTGGACGGGATGCCCCGGTTTGATCTCGCGACCGCCGACGAGCTCGTGAACCCGACGTCGGCTAGTGTCGCGTCGACAGCCAGCGGTGAAGCGACGTTCGGCGATTTCTGCACGGTGTGCCACGGCGAAGGGGGTCGAGGTGGGGGGCCGATGGAAGGCCAGTACCCGGCGATCCCGACGCTCACCACCGGACGGCTGAACGATTTCTCGGATGGCTACTTGTTCGCCCTCATCACGCAGGGGCGCGGCTTAATGCCGGGCTACGGCAGGATCCAGCAGCGGGCGCGTTGGGACCTCGTCAATTACCTCCGGACTCTGCCGGTTCAAGCGGCGCCAGCCGGAGTGCCAGCCGAGGGAACAGGGGGATCATGAGCCACGGGCGCGGCGAAACGCTGCTCAACGTCCAGGACCTGCTCGATCGGATGGTCGAGCGCCCTGGGGGGCGTCTGTACCCGGTGGCCGTTGGGCTGACGTTGATCGGGGTGGTCGGGTTCATCGCCGGGGTCATGACCGAACCGGCGAGGGCGTGGACGGCGCTGGTCTGGAATTGGGCACTTTGGAGTGGTGTGTCGACGGGTGGAGTCATTCTGGTGGCCGCATCGACAATCACTAGCGGTCACTGGATTCGGTCGTTACGTCGGTTGGCCGAGTCGCTGACCGCCTTCATGCCGGTCTCGTATGTGATCATGATCATTCTGTTCTTCGGCCTCGGGCACGTCTACTCGTGGGTCGAGCATCCACCGGAGGTTAAGGCCGCCTATCTGAACCCCCGCTTTTTCGTCTTCCGTCAGTTGGTCAGCGTCGGCATCGTCTACTTGTTGAGCCTGTTATTGGTGTATTGGTCGCTGCGCCCGGATCTGGGCTTACTAAAAGAGCGCGTCGGTGGTTGGCGACGCGGGCTCTACGAGCGATTGACACGGAACTGGCAAGGATTGGATATCGAGCTCGAGCGCTCGATTTACAAGCGTGAACGGCTGGCGCCGGCGGTGGTGCTCGTCTGGGCTGCGGGTTGGACGGTTTGGGCCTGGGACTGGTTGATGTCGATCGATCCACATTGGTTTTCGACGTTATTCGGCGCGTGGATGTTCATGACCTACTTCCTGGCCGCGATCGGTGTCACGGCTGTGCTGGCGACATTTTTCCGGCGGTACCGTTCGTTTGTCGACATAATCGATCAACGGTCGCTTCACGACATCGGCAAGATGTTGTTCGCGTTTACGATCTTCTGGACGTACCTATTTTTTGCGCAGTATCTGGTGATTTGGTACGGCCGGTTGCCGGAGGAGACCCACTTTATCGAGCAACGGTTGTGGCATGCCTACCAACCGATCGCGATCGTCGTGCTGCTGGGTGTCTTCCTGGTTCCGTTTCTGGGCCTTCTCGGCGTCAAGCCAAAGCGAACGCCCGCTCTGCTGCGGACCTTCGCCATGATAAGCCTGGTCGGGATCTGGTTTTTCCATCTGTTGATCATCGGCCCCGGTGTGTTCCCCGATTCGATCGCGCTCGGTGGGATCGAATTGGCGGTGGCGGGGGGTGTGCTGGGCGCGTTCATGCTGAGCACGATGACCTTCTTCCGTGCCATCCCGAGCATCGCGATCGCCGCAGGTCTCCCACCCGACCCCGAGAGCGAAAAGCTGGCCGAGCTGACCGAGCCGCACCACCACTAAGACCGCTCAGCCGGTTCGGCCGGGGTGATGGTCGGCGCTAGATTCGAGTCCATGTCAACGGTTCGACTACGCCGTTACACCAAGTTTGTGGCTGCCGCCACGTTTACGCTGCTGTTGGCTGGAGGGATGGTGACGAGCACCGGCTCGGGTCTCGCGGTGCCCGACTGGCCGCTCAGCTTTGGGCGTTTGATGCCCCCGATGCGGGGTGGGGTCCTGTACGAGCACGGGCACCGCATGGTCGCCACCTTCGTGGGGCTTTTGATCGTGATCGAGGCGACTTGGCTGTGGCGGGTCGAGACACGCCGGTGGGTAAAGCGCCTGGGGTGGGGCGCCCTGGCGGGGGTCGTCGTACAGGGTCTCTTGGGTGGGCTGACGGTGCTCCTGCGACTCCCCGACTTGGTATCGATCGGACACGCTGTCTTGGCTGAGCTGGTGTTCGCGATCACGGTAGCGATCGCGGTCGCATGTTCGGCCGGTTGGCGACGTGCTCGAAGCGATGATCGAGCGGTCGACGACGCTATCCCGTCGACGTCGATTCTGGCGTCAGCTACCGCCGGTATCGTTCTCATCCAGATCGTGCTCGGCGCCGCCGTGCGTCACACCGGTGCCGGGCTCGCCATTCCCGATTTTCCGCTCGCTTACGGTCAACTCGTACCGCCGCTCGACTCCGGGCCCGTAGCGCTACACTTCGCTCACCGAGTTGGGGCGTTGGTAGTGACGGCAGCAGTCGTCTTGACTGGCCTGCGGATCTTCCGATTGCAGCCAGTCGAGTGGTACGCGGCTTGGCCGATGATCGCCATGGTGGCGCTCGTCTGCGTCCAGATCGCGCTCGGCGGCTGGACCGTGTTGTCGTTCAAGGCGGCCGGCGTGGCCACCGCCCACCTCGGGGTTGGGGCGCTGCTGTGGGGCGTGGCGGTGGTGTTAGCGATGCGGGCGGGTCGAACATGAACGACTATCTGATCCTCACCAAGGCACGCATTACCGGGCTAGTCCTCGTCACCACCACGGTAGGGTTCGTGTTGGCCTCGTCGCAGAGCGTCGATCTGAGCCGGTTGGCTGTGCTACTCGTTGGGGTGGCTCTCGCCGCGGGGGGCTCTGCGGCGCTGAACCAGTACCTCGAGCACGAGATCGATGCCCGGATGCGGCGCACCGAGTCGCGTCCGCTACCGGCTGGCCGCATGGCGCTTGGTCACGGGTTGGCGGTCGGCGTGCTGTTGTCAGCGGCTGGTGTCGTCTGGCTCGTCGCAGGAGTCAATCCGCTGACCGGTCTGCTCGCGTTGGCGTCGAGTCTTCTCTACCTAGCGGTGTACACGCCGCTCAAGACCCGAACCCCGCTCAACACGCTCGTCGGGGCGGTACCCGGTGCGATTCCACCAGTGATGGGGTGGACGGCTGTGACCGGTGGAATCGACGCAGGTGCGTGGGCGCTGTTCGGTATCCTCTACCTGTGGCAGTTCCCGCATTTTCTGGCGATCGCATGGATGTATCGGGACGATTACGCCAGGGCGCGACTCCCGATGTTGCCGGTCGTCGATCCCGATGGCGGTTCGACCGGGCGTCAGGTGGCGTTGTACTCGCTGGCCCTGCTCCCAGTAAGCTTGATTCCGACGTTGTTGGGGCTGGCCGGGCCGGTTTACTTCTTTGGTGCGCTCGTGGCTGGCCTTGTCTTCTTGGGTTTCGGCTTGGCGATGACGGTGAGCCGCGAGCGGGCCTCAGCGCGACGGCTCTTATTGGCTTCGGTGACGTACCTTCCAATCCTGCTGATACTCCTGCTCGTCGATCGGGTGGGTGGGCCGTGAGTGCCAAGTCGCCACCTCCAGCGGTCCAGGTCGAGCGCCTCGGACATCACTTCGGCTCCAAAGCAGCACTCGTCGATGTATCGCTCGGTGTCGAGCGGGGCGAGCTCTTCGGTCTCGTTGGGCCCAACGGTGGTGGCAAGACGACGCTGCTCAAAGTGCTGTCGACGCTCATCCGCCCGGCCACTGGTGAAGCGCGTGTGGACGGTGTCGACGTGGTCGTTGACCCGGCCCGCGCCCGGCGCCGAATCGGGGTCGTTTTTCAACACCCTAGTCTCGACGAGCAGTTGACATCACGCGAGAACCTTCGCCATCACGGTCACCTGCACGGTCTCACGGGTCGGATGCTTGGCGAGCGGATCGACCAGGAGCTGTCGCTGGTTGGCGTCGCCGATCGGTCCGAGGATCTCGTTCGAGTTCTATCCGGTGGCTTGAAGCGACGGGTCGAGCTGGCCAAAGGGTTGCTCCATCAGCCATCGGTGTTGCTTCTCGACGAGCCGACAGTAGGGCTCGATCCCGGTGGGCGGCGCGAGTTTTGGGATCACCTGCGAGGGTTGAGATCCACGCACGATGTGGCGATGCTCGTTGCTACCCATTTGATGGAGGAAGCCGAGGGTTGTGACCGAA
>DAOWHI010000053.1 GCA_030641505.1 Gemmatimonadota bacterium
CCCGAACACCGTCACGAGAACCGGTTTTGGAAGCTACCGCCGCCAAGGCGGTACAGATCAACAATGCTTCGAGCCCCTCGCGCACGAGGATGCCGAAGGAATTGAGAAAAACTGATCCGGCGTTCACTGACGCCAACCCATTCTCACTCTGATTGGGTGGCTCTGAACTCTCCCTGCCCGCTCAACCACTCCTGTACGACGTCCGTATCCTGGGAGCCCTCGGGGGCGAGCTCGAGAAACCGTGTCCAAGCCGCCCGGGCGCGCACAGTATCCGCCAGCCCGTCGCGCGCCATCACGCCCTCGACGAAGTAGAGCTCGGGGCGATCGGGCCCGAGTCGCTGAGCCTCTGTCAGCTCGCGATCCGCGTCCACCCACCGCCCCTGCGCCATCAACGAAACCGCCAAGTCGCCGCGCGGACCCGGCGCCGACGGCACGAGCGCCACCGCCGACCGGAAATAACGCTCCGCGGTGGCGGGGTCTCCCTGGTCAAGCGCCTGAACACCAAGCTGCACGTACTCCTCGACTCCAACCGCGTGGGGAGCGCCACCGGTGGCCTCGGGCGATGCCGGATCCGATCCACCACCGACCCGGCTTCCCACGAGGAATCCCAACGTCAGCGTAGCGAACGAGATCGCTACCACGATCTTGAGATCGACGCGCCGGTTCAATGGTCCTCCGACGACCATTCGATCGCTTCGGCCGGACGTCGAATCGGCTCTCGCGAAGGCTCCTCGGCAGGTGCAGGAGGCTGGTCCCACCGTTCCATCCGATCGAGGATGCGTTGCTGGCGACGGCGAAGACCAGGCGTCGGTCGAGCGGGGTTTGAGGAGCGTGGAGCTGGCAGCGTGGCCGCCAAGAGTGCCGCTTGCGGGCGAGTCAACTGAGACGCCGGTTGACTGAAGTAGGTTTGCGATGCCGCTTCCACACCAAAGATACCAGGCCCCCATTCGACGACGTTGAGGTACAGTTCAAGGATACGATCCTTCGGTAGTATAATCTCCATCCCAACAGTGATCACCGCCTCTCGCAGCTTCCGAAACGCGTTTCGTGACGGCGACAGGTACAGGCTCCGGGCAGCTTGCTGACTGATGGTCGATGCGCCGCGCAACCGCCCGCCACGTCTCCACCTGTTCCAGGCCGACCGAATCTCCTCATAGTCAAAACCGGCGTGGTCATAGAATCGACTGTCTTCCCCGATCAGCACGGCCCGCCGGAGATGCGGCGAGATCGCTTCGAGTGGCACCCATTCGTAACGCGGATTCCAATCGACACTACCGGCCTCAGCCTCACCTGCGCGGTACATCATAATAGATGTTCGTTCGGGTGCGCGATAACGGTGCCAAGCCACGGTCGGGAGATCAACCAGAGCTGGGGCCATGATCAGAACGGGTATCGCGACCACGATGACCGTGCCCCACAAAACCCATTGAAGAAGGCGCCGGGATCGGCTCGCTCGAAAGCTCAGCACCCTATCACAATCGGACTCCACACTCGCTAGCGCCACACCTCGACGTACACGCGAGGGTCGGATAGCTTGCGGCCTGCCGGTGAGCCTGGCCAGTACAAGTTGAACGCGATCGAGCCGAGACCACTCTCTCTATCAGCACGACTGCTCCCGTCAAACCAACCACCGCAATTGTAATCTTCTCCGAGGTGAAAGAGATGCTCCGTAATACACTTATCGCCCTGATAGCGGTAACCGCCGGGTCGACAATCACGAGTCAAGCCACGGCCCAAGATGCGCCAACGATTCCTGCAGGCTACACCCCTTATCAGCTGGTCGGTCAGGGGATAAACGCACCGCCGATGCCGTTCAAGATCGAAGGCGACAAGATCGTGACGCCCGAAGGTCCGGGAACGTTCAACGATGACGTCCTATACATCGGCTATTACCAGGGTGGAATCCGGGTCGTCGACGTCAGTGGCGAGTTGCGTGGCGACCTCTACGCTCAGGGTCGTGAGATCGCCTACTTCTTACCGTCGGCCGGGCCCGAGGACGCCAAACTACCGTTCGCCCCCAGCGTGTGGGGTGTGTTCCCTATGTTCGGGGACGGGTGGTCGCCGGTCGGCGACATGCTCTATGCGACCGACTACAACTCGGGACTGTGGACGTTTACGGTCGAGCTTCCCGAGAAGCCGATCTCGTAGCTTTACGGTTGCGCTAGTTCGTGAGCGATGCGCGGCTTACCCGCCGGAGGCCTCGCCTGCCATCGGTAGATGACACATCGTGCAGCTACCGTTCGGCCTACCCTTGTGATCCGCTGGTGCCTGGGGAACCGACTCCATTCCGCTGGTGTGGCACATGGCGCAGTCGCTACGACCTTCGAGCTCGTGCGTGATCTGCGGTGCCGCTGTGGTCTGCATCGCAGTGCCAGGTCCGTGACACAAAAGGCATGTGTCGTTGCCGCGCTCGGCGTGATCTTCGGGCGCAGCCGGTACTCCCTCCATGGCCCCGGAATGGCACATTAGACACTCGGAGCGTCCTTCCAGGTCGTGCTTTACTACTGGAGGCTTTGCCACCTTAGCGCTAGGCGTCGTTGCTTCCGCCGTCTCCGCAGGCTGTTCGTCCTGCCCGTATGCCGTGGCCGCCCCGAATGCGAGCAGCAGCACGATCGCCCACAGCAACTGTCGTCGGATTCCCATCTGTGATGACCCCCGCTTGGTCGGTTGAATAAGACCCGTCAGTGCGTTCCTATCGTCCTTGTACCCAAAATCACAAGCGCCGTTCCTCGGCAGTATATCTCGATTGCATCAGCCCAGCGAGTGACTGGTGAAACGCTTGTCAGGAAATCACCTACATATCGTCGTCACCACCGCCTGCTGAGACAACACCATAGACGTTGTCCTTGTGCTCGGGGCAAAGGGCGAAAAACCGTTCGGTCAATTCACCGTCGGGATCGCTTTCGCCGAGACGACGGATGTACTCGTCCCACCCGGTGAAAAACGCGTTCCGATCGGCCGCGGCGGTGTAGATGAGGAGGTTC
>DAOWHI010000234.1 GCA_030641505.1 Gemmatimonadota bacterium
AAGACGGCGCACTTGGCGACCGGCCGCTTAGGAGTCGCAGCGTTTCATGGCGGATATCACGGCACCAGTTTGGGCGCCCTTCGCGCAACGGGTCGCCCGGCGTTTCGGCAGCCGTTCGAGGCGGCGCTGGCACCGGCCACGCTCCGGGTGCCGTTTGCCGATTGCTTCCGCTGCCCGTACCGACTCACGTATCCAGCGTGCGGGGTGGCGTGTTTGGATGCCGCGCTGGCGGAGATCGACGCTTGGAATGGCGACGGTTCTCGGCCGCCGCTCGGGGCGTGGGTCGTCGAGCCGGTGCTGGGGCGCGAGGGCGTTGTCGTTCCGCCGCGCGGTTACCTCAAGGCGTTGGGTGAAGCGGCGCGCGACCGGAGGCTCATCGTCATCGCCGACGAGATTCTGACCGGCGGCGGACGGACCGGCCGTTGGTGGGCCGGCGGTGCGCTCAAGCCTGACCTGGTGACGATCGGCAAAGGGATCGCCGGTGGCCTGCCGCTGGCGGCAACGATCGGTCGCCGATCGGTCATGCAGGTGTGGGAAGGAAAAGGTGAAGCGCGTCACGCGGCGACGTTCATGGCCAACCCGCTAGCGGTGGCGGCGGCTCGCGCCGTGCTGGGAGAGATCGCGCGTCGCGACCTGCCCGCTCGCGCACGGGCGATCGGCAAGCTGATGAAGCGTCACATCGGTCGAATCGCACGCCGACATTCGACGCTCGGTGACGTGCGCGGTGTCGGTGCGATGTGGGGGCTCGACGTGATCGCGGATCCCGTGACTCGCGCACCTGACGCCGCGGCCGCCAAGGCGCTGTCAGTTGCGTTGGCCGAGCGCGGCTATCTCGCCCTGGCCGGTGGCCCGCACGGCAACGTGCTGTCGCTTACGCCGCCGTTGACGATTCACGAGCGGCAACTGGAAGGGTTTTTCCCCGCACTGGACGACGCGCTGACTGAAATCGCGACGCGTTGACCGTCGCGGAGATACAACCCGAACGGGAGACTCGGTATTTGCACAACATGAAGCGTCTCATCGTCCTGACGTCCTTGGCCACGTTCGCCTGCAGCAGCAACAATGGCGGATCACCAACCGATCCCGTTGTTGATCCGGTGGGGACCAGTCCCAGGCTGACAATCGAATGGGACGGTCATCGTGTCGATTGGGGGGCGCCGGAGCGACTCGTGGCGACGATTGCGGACGCGCCCGCGGGATCGACAGTCGAATGGCGCTCGCTGGACGACTTTTACCTTGGCCAACCGGTCGTTCTCGGTATCGGATCCGAGATCACGACCGCGGCGCTCAAGCCGGGGACCACGAGAGTTGAGGCGGTGCTCTCCTCGGGCGACCAGGAGATTGCGCGGCACAGTGTCAGTGTGGCTGTCGACTACCGCGAGAGCTGGAACGTTCGGCTGGAGGGTCGGCTGGTCCTGGCCGCGGGAACTGTCGGCGACGTTTGGGTCGAAAACGACCATGCGTTTCTCGCTCGTCGCATCGCAGGCGGCATCTCGATCGTCGCCCTGAACGGCGCGCCACGTGAGGTTGGCCGCTTCAACGCAACCGGGCTCTTTACCCAGGACGTCAAAGTCGCGAACGGAATCGCCTACGTTTCGCACGAAGGCGCGACCCACCCGAACTCGGTGACGATCGTCGATGTCAGCGATCCCACCCAACCGATACTTTTGAGCGCCATACCCCGTACCGAGACGGCTGGGGCGCACAACTTATGGGTTGATGGATCGCGGCTCTACATCGCGTCGCCGAGTGGCACGCGCGGGATCCACGCCTACGACGTCAGTACGCCGGCGGCTCCGCGACCGTTGGGAACCCTGTCATCGACCAACGGCACCGCCCACGACATCCACGCCCGGGATGGTGTCGTGTACGGCTCGTATCTGGGAATACGAGACGGAGAGTTCAGCGAGCTTGTGGTGGCTACGGATGCCGACGCCGGCTTGGTACCGCTTGCGTTTCATACTTATCAAGGCGCCTTCACTCATAGTTCGTGGCTTACAGAAGACGGGCAGTTTCTATACGTTGCCGACGAGATCATCAACGCTCCGATTCGGATCTATGACGTGTCAAATCCGGCAGCGCCCGTTTTGGTTGCAACCTACCAGCCGCGTGTTGGGACGATTCCTCACCAGTTGGCGATCGTGGACGGAGAACGGGCCTACCTCGCACATTACAAACACGGAGTCGAGGTGATCGACACCACGGATCCGCTCACGCCCGAGTTGATTGGCTTCTACGACACGTTCGCCGGCCACCAGGCAGATCCCGGCGGTGCGCCCAACCTCGTGTCGCTGGCTCATGAAAAGGACGAGCAGTCGATCTATGACGGTGCGTGGGGCGTCCATTGGACAGCCGACGGCCGATTTGTGGTGAGCGACATGGCTACCGGCCTGTTCGTGTTCAGCTACACACCGGATTCCTAGTCGCCAGGGCTCTCGGCTGGTTCCTCAACAAACACTCTCAATCGACTGACCCGCATTCCGTCGAGGGCCTCGACGGTCAACCGGCAACCCGGCACGTCGGTGACGTCGCCGATTTCGGGTCGTCGCCCCAGTTCTCCAAACACGTAGCCACCGATAGTGTGGTACTCCTCTTCGTCGAGGGTGAGCGAGAACCGCTCGTTGAAATCGGGGATCAGCATCAAGCCGTCGACCAACACCACGCCGGGCTTGACCTCTTCGACGTCTGGCCAGTCGGTTTCCGCCTCGCTTCTCACCTCGCCGACGATCCGTTCCATCACGTCGCGCAGCGTCACGATTCCGGCGGTGCCGCCGAATTCGTCGATCAGCACGACGATGTGACGACGGTTGGCCTGCATGTCGGCCAGCAACTGGAAGACGCGTACTGACTCTGGAAGCACGACGGGCGGCCGCAGAACGCGTCGCAAGTCGAGTGTGCCACTTTCCTCCGCGAGGAGTGGTAACAGATCCTTGACGTTGACGATCCCGACGATGTTATCGAGCGAGCCATCGTAGACCGGGTAGCGGGTAAAGCCGTGATCCTTCAAGGCTTCCTGGATCTCCGACTGTGGTGCTGCGAGCTGAAGCCCTATGACCTCCGTGCGCGGCACCATGAGCTGGTTCGCCGTCAAATCGGCGAATTCGAACACCCGATGGATGATCTCCTCTTCTTTGGGTTCGAGCACGCCCGCCTCGGTGCTGGCGGAGACGATCATCTTGAGCTCTTCCTCGGAGTGGACGACGTGGTGACCCGCCGCCACGGGTCGGAACCCGAACGCCCGGACCACCAGCAGCCCGACTGCGTTGAGCAACAGAATGAACGGCTTGAAGAGCGTGAGAAACCACCGGGTCGGTAGGGCGACGAACAGCGCCGTTTTCTCGGGGCGCTGAATGGCGATCGTCTTCGGCGCGAGTTCGCCGAGTACGATGTGGAGTCCCGTGATGATCATGAAGGCGACGGCGATCGCCGCCGCATGAGCGGTCAGCCAGCTCCACGTTGGCGGAAGCCATCCGAGCAGCGGTTCGATGAGCGCGGCCAGGGCCGGCTCGCCGATCCATCCCAGCGCGATCGATGCCATTGTGATGCCGAGTTGGGTCGCCGCGATGTAGGTGTCGATATCGTCGAGTGCTTCACGAACTTTCGATGCCAGCGGACGCCCCTTCCGCTCGAGCTCCTCGATGCGCGTCTTGCGCACGGTGACGAGCGCGAACTCGCTGGCCACGAAAAAGCCGTTCACTCCCACCAGGAAAAGAACGGCCAGCAGACGTAAGAAGATGTCGAGTCCAGATAACGGAGGTTCCATCGACCAGAAATCTAAGCCGGCGAAGACGGAAAATCACGATCGAGGCGCCGTCGGTCGGTTGACGAGCTGGGACCCGCCGCCTAGGCTGACCGCCATCGTGCGCACCGATGAGCTCCTGCGCCGCGTCACCGGTCTCGACCAGCGAATGCTGGATGCTTGCCAGTCGGCCGGGTACGTGACCCCAGATACGCACCTTGCCGGTGAGGATCCCCGCTGGTGGAGCGAGGCGGACGTGAATAAGCTGCGCGACATTCTACGATTCGAGCGTCAGGGGTTCGGGCTGGAGGAGGCGTTCAATAAGGCCGCCGAAGACCGCTTTTTCGGGCTTTGCCCTTGCGACTGGAGGTAGACGTGAAGATTACGATCGAATACTGCGCGGCTTGAAACTACGAACCGCAGGCGTCCAGTTTGGCCGCCACAATCGAGGAGAACATCGAGCACGCCAACGTCGAGTTGATCGCCTCAGGGGGAGGCGTGTTCGAGATCGAGGTCGACGGGGATCTCATCTACTCCAAGAAACAGACCGGCGAGTTTCCAGCGGAAGACGACATCGTTGCCGCGCTGGGCGAGCGGTAGTGGCGGGCCGCTTGGGTTAACACCGCGGGGTGCCCGATCATGCCAGATATGTAGTGCTGGGTTCCGGACCGGCGGGCACGCGCGGCTCGGAGACGTTCAGGAAACGCGATCGCGCGGCCCGCGTAGTCGTCGTCTCCGACGACCCGTATCCCTTCTACAACCGGATCCTCCTCTCAAAATCGTTTCTTGAGTCCGACGATCTGTCGTCCGAGGACGTCGTCATCAAGCCGGCCAAGGTGCACGTGGCCCAGCGAATCGAGTTAAAGGCGCGAACCCGGGCGATTCGCTTGGATCCCGATGCGCACGAGATCGAGCTGTCGAACGGGGAGAGCCTGACCTACGAGAAGTGTCTGATCGCCACTGGCGCGTCACCGATTCGCTTGCCGATACCGGGCATCGATCTGCCCGGGGTACTTGATCTACGGACACTGGAGGACGCGGTGGCGTTGCGGGCCGCGGCACGCGGCGCCGAACAAGCGGTGATCATCGGCGGCGGC
>DAOWHI010000267.1 GCA_030641505.1 Gemmatimonadota bacterium
CCCGAGAGCGGCAGCTCGCGGTAACCGAGCTTGAAACCGTTGTACTCAGGCGGGTTGTGGCTCCCGGTGATCACGACACCGCCGTCTGCCTCGAGACGATGGGCGGCGAAGTACAGCACTGGTGTCGGCGCGACACCGATGTCGAGTACGTCGGCTCCGGCTGAGACCATGCCGGCGGCCATCGCGTCCCGCAACGAATCCGACGACGGTCGGACATCGCGACCCAAGACGACTACCGGTGAGGTGAGCGCTCGCTCTCGACGCAGGTGCGTCACGAATCCACGGCCGATCGCTTCGACGGTCTCGGTGGCCAGATCGTCGGCGACCACACCACGGATGTCGTACTCGCGAAAGATGTGGGCTGGTGCCTGCACCGAGATCGGCTCCGAAGGCTAGCGGGAAAGTGGCCGGGCGGAACGCGGGGAAGATACCCCGGGTCCAGCAGGACCTACAACCGATGGCTCCGATCCGACGACGCTGACTGCAAGCCGGGGCGGGGGTGGCTTCCGCACCCTCGACCGCTTGAGGCCGGCCGCCGAAAGCTCGATCTTGCTCGGCGATGATGGGCACCCCAAAAAGCGAGACGTTGCGGCAGATCCGACGGACTCTGCTCGATTGGTACGACCGCCACCGTCGACCACTGCCTTGGCGCGACAACCCCGATCCGTATCGAGTCCTGGTCTCGGAGGTGATGCTCCAGCAGACGCGCGCAGAAACTGTCAAGCCCTACTTTCAGCGTTGGATAGCTCGTTTCCCGACCGCCGAAGCGCTGGCGGAGTCCGATCAGGAAGAGGTGCTCGGGCTGTGGAGCGGGCTCGGCTACTACTCGCGGGCCCGCAATCTCCACCGGACGGCGATGATCGTGCGTGATAGACACGACGGCCGGATCCCTGACAGCGTAGAGGCGCTGCGCAAGCTCCCCGGGATCGGCGAGTACACCGCCGGCGCAGTGGCCTCGATCGCCTTTGGGCGGTGTGAGCCAGCGGTCGATGGCAACGCACGACGGGTTCTCTCCCGGCTCTTCGACCTCGAAGCACCAACTCTAGACGAGTTCCGGCAACTGGCGGGAGCTCTCGTTGCCGATAAACGACCCGGCGACTTCAACCAGGCGCTCATGGAGCTCGGGGGGCGCGTTTGTCGACCGCGCTCCCCCGATTGTGAGAGCTGTCCTTTGCGAGCGGTGTGCCTATCCCGTGCGCGGGACACGGTCGCTTTCCGACCAGCGCCGCGTACGCGCGGTACGATCCCGATTTACGTGATCGGAACGGCGGTGATTACCTCAGCGGCCGGCCAGACATTGTTGGCTTGCCGTCCGGACAATGGGCTGCTGGGCGGGATGTGGGAGTACCCAGGACTCGAAACTGGCGACAGTGAGGACCCGATCGACTCCGCTTGTCGGGCGGTTCGAGAATTGTTCGGTGACCTTCCGCTGAGGAGTTGGCCCGAGGGCGGCGAGCCGATCGATGAGCTGGCGGATATCGGGCACGTCTTTTCCCACCGGCGACATCGATACCACGCCTTTGGGTTTCACATCGGTAGTGAACCCGTCCCGGACTTGTCGAGTGGCAACTGGACGGAGGCGCGCTGGTGCTCGACGGAAGCCTTGGCCGAACTGCCGTTATCTGCAGCTCAGAGAAAGCTCGCAAGGATCGTGGCAGCTCGATGCTGACCGTCGTCCCCTCGCGGCGCGCAGCCAACCAACGGATCGACCAGCGTCTGGCCGAGCATGAACCGCTTTCCAGTCTCGAGTCCCGAAGCGCGTGGACGCACGACACCACCACGCTGCGAGAACTCACGGTCCGCGCGTACCGCGATCACCCCAGCCCCCGACGGTTGCTCCAACCCCCGGCACCGGGATTCCTGTTGGCCGAGATCCTGGAGCAGCTCGAGCCCGAGGTGCGGTCGCTCTTCGGCCCGGGTATCGGCTTGGCCGGCACCGCTCGCGCTGTCGAAGCCGCAACCGCGGAGATCCGCCAGGCGGGTTTGTCGGCGCTCGAGTTGGCGCGGGCTGCCGGGAGCAGGCGACGACTCAAGGCGTTGGCGTGTGTCGTCGATGCTTATGAGCGACAGCTAGCGGCTAACGACTGGTGGGACGAAGCGGACGTCCTCGTTGCCGCCGCCGATCGAATCCGCTCCGGTGAGTGGACGCCTCGGGAGCTCGACCGACTGGAAGTCAGCGGCATATACGACGTCACACGCCTCCAGGGACGATTGCTGATCGAGCTGGCGCGGCGCGCAGCACAAACGACGATCATCGTTCCGTTCGATCCGTATCACGAGCGGCTCTGCGCCTACGCATTCCCGTACATCAAGATGTGGGAGGGCGTGGTCGACCCCGGACTGGCGATCGATATCGAGTACTTGGATGGCGATGATCACGGCTCCGTTTCGCCGGTCGTATACCGAGCCGTAGATCCGGCTGACGAAACGGCTTGGGTCGCCGAGTGGGTCCGTCAGCGTGCCGAGGCTGGGTGCCCGCTCGAAGAGATCAGCGTCGTCGTCGGCGGCGGCGGTCGCACCTACTCGCTCCTCGCGCGAGAACTCGACCGCGTGGGCGTGTCCCACCACACACGCCGAGCCGCGCGATTGGCAGAGACTCCCTTATTCGGTGCCACGCTGATGGTGTTCCGCCTGCTCGATGAGCGGTTCAAACGCGAACATCTGCAGACGTGGGTGTCGACCGCCCTCACGTCAAGGCTCGACGTCGGGCTGCTCGGTGCGCCGCTCGGCGCCGGGCCGCCGGCATCCGACTCGCCAGCGATCTGGAAACGCACGCTAGCCGGCGTCCAGAGTCCGTCCGCGGCGGCGTTCAATACCGTCCTCGATCAACTCCACGAGCTGGCAAGCCACGAGCACTCGCCGGCCGTGTTCTGGCGGCGTTACGAGCACATTCTGGATGTCGTCGGACTCAGCGGCACCACCGCGATCTCGAGCCGGGATCGCGATCGATGGGAGGAGACGATCGACCAGGTTCGACAGGCGCTTACGATGCTCGACCGTTGGCACGCACCAGCCGTTGGATGGCGAACCCATCGGCGCCATTTACTCGAGTCGCTCTCCGGAAGATGGTCACCGATCGGGACAGCCAGCCGCGGGGTCGCGGTGCTGACGCCACTCGATGCTCGGGGCCTCGTCTTTCGGCACACCGCTATCGTAGGTCTCGGCGAAGGCGCGTACGCTCGACAGCGGCCGGCGACAGCGGTGCTTGGAGATTCGGAGCGGGAATCGCTGAACGAGCAGATCGGTGAGCACGTTTTCCGTACCACGGCTGACGAAGCGCGTGAGGCGACGCTACTTCTCTTGGAGCGCATCCGTGCGACGTCCGGCGACGTGGTGCTGAGTTACGCCGGCCAGAATGATGACGGAAATCCGCAGCTACCGGCCTACACGCTCAGCGCGATCGACGACGCGATCGAGCTCGAACCGGCAACTACCAGCGAGGGTCACTCGGCTACTGCTTGGCGTCGCGTTCGATCCACCGATCTCATCATCCGAGGCCAAGAGCTGGAACGCCAGCGCGCGATCTACTTCTCGCGCGCGGCCGATGGACGGCGCGGTCAGGGTGATGCGTTTGACGGCCAGCTCTCACCGACAACGACCGCTGAGCTGGCGACCGAGCTGAGCGATGGTCGGTTGACACACTGGTCAGCGAGCCGGCTCGAAAGCTGGCGCCAGTGTCCGCATCAGTTTTTCATGCGCCACGTCCTGCGCTTGTACGAGTCCGATGAACAGCCGCTGGAGGCCGAGCCGACAGCCCTCGGCACCGTCGCGCACGAGGCCCTCAGGCGGCTTTACCAAGAGACTCCTGCGCTGCAGAGACCTAGCCGCGACTCGATCGCCGCTGCTGTCGCCCAAGCCGGTGCGTCGCTGCCGGCGCGTGAGCGTGGAGATGCGGCAATTTGGAACGTGCTCTCTGAACAAGTGATAGCGGTCTTGGCGCGTTACTTCGAATACCTGGAAGAGAAGGTCCCTCAAGGCGGCCGCG
>DAOWHI010000166.1 GCA_030641505.1 Gemmatimonadota bacterium
ACCCCAATTAGGCGCCTCTTCGATCGCTCGACGGACAGCGCTCACCGATCCCGACACGACGATCTGGCCGGGAGCGTTGAAGTTGGCTGGTGTTAGCACCTCGTCAGGCGCCCGAATCGTGTCGCACAGGGCGAACGCGTCGGCGCTATCGATACCGATTAGCGCCGCCATCGTGCCCGGTTTCTCGCGCCCCGTGGCCGCCATAGCCTCACCTCTCGCCCGAACCAGCCGCAGGCCATCCGAAAACGACAAGCTGCCGGCTACTACATGAGCCGAAAACTCGCCGAGGCTGTGCCCGGCGGCGGATTGTGGTTCTATACCTTCAACGGCGAGCACACGCGCCACAGCGATCGAGTGCGTCAACAGCGCGGGCTGAGCGTTTTCTGTGGCCCGCAGCTCTTCCTCTGGACCATCCCAGCACAACCGAGACAACGCCGACCCGAGCACGTCATCGGCTTCTTCGAACGTTCGCTTGGCCTCGGCCCGCGCCGCAGCCAAATCAGCGCCCATGCCGACAAACTGGCTTCCCTGTCCCGGGAACTGGAACGCGATCCGTGACAACTCTAGAGGCGAAGCACGGCCGAGCCCCAAGCGAGGCCGCCACCAAAAGCGGTCATCAGGATAGTACCGCCAGGAGGCACAATCTCGCTGCGTCGCACCTCGTCGAGCGCGATCGGAATCGATGCCGAACTCGTATTCCCGTACCGGTCGATGTTGATGTACACCCGGTCGTCATCGACACCCAACCGCTTGGCGAGCGATTCGATGATCCGAATGTTGGCCTGGTGCGGAACCACCAGGTCGATGTCATCTATCGTCATCCCGGCTTTGTCGAGCACGATCCGGCTCGATTCCTCCATGGCCAACACAGCGCGCTTGAACACGTCACGTCCTTCTTGCTTGACGAATTCGAGTCGCTCGCTCTGTGTCTGCGGCGTTGAGGGCATTGCCGCCCCACCCGCCGGTCGCCACAGCATCTGGGCGCAGCGTCCATCGGTCTGCATGTGGATCGCCAACAACCCCGTGCCGCCGTTGGACAGATCACCGCCTGGCCCGAGCAGTGCCGCGCCAGCCCCATCACCGAACAAGACACACGTCGATCGATCTGTGTAGTCAATGATCGCCGACATCTTCTCGGCCCCTATAACGAGCGCATTCCCACACATCCCGGCCTTCAATAGACCGTCAGCAATCGCGACACCGTAGAGCCAGCCCGCGCACGCCGCGCTCACGTCGAAAGCGGCAGCCCGGTGGGCTCCGAGTCGGGCCTGTGTCTCGCAAGCGGTAGACGGAAGCAAGTGGTCCTGAGTAGCGGTGGAGAGAATGATAACGTCGACGTCGATCGGCTCAACTCCAGCGTCTGCCAGTGCTATTGAGCCAGCTCTGGCAGCCAGGTCGGCCGTGTTTTCCCCATCCGCGCAGATCCGCCTTTCCCTGATCCCGGATCGAACTCTGATCCACTCGTCCGACGTGTCAACCATCTTTTCGAAGTCGGCGTTCGTGAGCACGCGCTCGGGAACCGCCAACCCGGTACCGCGAATAAAGCCCTGCCGTCGAGTCTGTTTCTGGCCGCTGATAACGCCTGCTGCCTGGCTTCTCATGCGCCCTCCTTCAGCTTGTCGTCAGTGGCTGTCGAGGCCACGAACTCGCTGACCGCCTCTTCGATGTGACTATTGAGTTTTCGCGCAGCGGCTGTTCTCGCCACGTCGATCGCGTTCCGAAACGCCTTTACGCTGGAGCCACCGTGGCCGATGACCACAATCCCGTTCACCCCCAACAGCGGCGCGCCGCCGTACTCCGCATAGTCAATCTGCCTTCTCACTGAATCGAGCGCGGGCCTCATGAGCAGGGCCCCCAACCCAGCTATGCGACTCTTACCCACTTCGTCACGGACCGACTCGGCGAGAAAGTCGATAAATGACTCCCCGAACTTCAGCAGCACGTTTCCGACAAAACCGTCGCATACGACGACGTCGACTGCTCCCCTCAGCACATCCCGTCCCTCCACGTTACCGATGAAGTTCAAGTTACTAGCGCTCAACCGCCGGTGGGTGGCCACGGTGAGATCGTTTCCCTTGCTCGGCTCCTCGCCAATTGACAAAAGCCCCACACGGGGTTGCGCGCGACCCAACACGTCGATCGCATAGATGTGACCCATGATCGCGAACTGAACGAGATGCTCCGGTCGACACTCGGCGTTGGCTCCGACATCGAGCACCAGGCAGGACAGACCCTGAGTCGGGAAAACCGTCACGATAGCAGGTCTCGAGATGCCCCTGATGCGCCCCAGGGTTAGCAGCGCTGTGGCCATGACCGCGCCTGTGTTTCCAGCCGAAATAAAGGCGTCGGCGTGGCCCGACTTCTGCAAGTCGAGTCCGACCGCGATCGAGGAATCCCTCTTGCGCCGCAAGGCGGTCGAGGGAGCGTCGTGCATTTCGATGACTTGGGGCGCGTGTTGGATCCGTAGCCGGTCCTGTGGGTAGCGCCGCCCTTCGAGGCATCGCGAGATCCTTCGCTCGTCGCCCGTCAGAACGATCTCGAAGGGCTCCTCCGGTGTCTCGATGGCGGCCAACGCCGCCGTCACCGGGTACTCCGGAGCGTGATCTCCCCCCATGGCGTCGAGCACAATTCGCATCGCCCGCATTCACCTCTGGCCGACAGGCCGTGGAGGTGTCTAGAACTCCTCCACATCGACGATGTGGCGTCCCGCGTAGTGACCGCAGTGCGGACAGATCCGATGCGGGAGCTTTGGCTGCAAGCACTTGTCGCACTTGATCACAGTCGGCGCGTCAACGTTCTTATGGGTCCGCCGATTGCGTCGCCGCGTCTTGCTAATTTTTCGCTTTGGAACTGCCATTGGTATCAATCTCCGAAATGTAGGTTGTCAAACGTCAGCCTTGATCATCGAGCCGGAGTGCGCCCAAAACACTCCAGCGTTCGTCAGTCTCGTCGCTCGCGCAGTCGCACCTTCTCTGGTTCAAGTTCTGACCACACTGCGGGCAAATTCCAGCGCATTCTCCGTCGCACAGTGGAAACCGATTGCGTTCCAAGAACAGCCGCTCACGAACCGGCGCGTCGATCCCGATCTCAGTAGCCTTGGGCTCGATCGACACGATACTCGTGTCTCCGAAATCGTCGCCCGTACCGTCGGAGTGCTGGTACACAACTCGATAGCGATCGTCGATTGTGACTTCTACCGGCATGAGACAGCGCCGGCACGAGCCCACCGACTTACCGTGGACGTCAACCGTTACGACGTACATCCCACCGGTCGCGCTGGCCACCTCCACCTCGAGCCGGATTGGCTTGTCGATCCGACTCCCGTAACCATCCAGCAATGGATCGTCCGGGCGGATCGTGAAAGTGGTTCTCAACCGACCTCTCGAAAGGCGCGCGAGATCAACGATCATAACCGTATAAGTATATTCTCTGTAGTTATTTGGAACAACCGAACGTGGGCGGGGCGCCTAGGCCCCGAAGAAAAACTCGATCTCGCGAGTCGCATTATTGGGAGAATCCGACGCGTGGATCGCGTTGCGCTCCACCGACTCGGCGTACAGGCGCCGGATCGTGCCCTCTTCGGCCTCATCCGGGTCGGTTGCGCCTATCGATTGCCGCAG
Organism: Gemmatimonadota bacterium; assembly: GCA_030641505.1. GTDB lineage: Bacteria > Gemmatimonadota > Gemmatimonadetes > JACCXV01 > JAHWKZ01 > CAMYLR01. The sequence continues at coordinate 3,621 of DAOWHI010000166.1, forward strand.
CCCAGCCACCGCGTCATCGCGCTCCAACACCATCGGCACACACGCGCCGCCCGTCATGAAGCCCACCAAGCTATCGAAGAATGGCCGCTCCGCGTGGACGGCGTAGAAGTCGCGCGCGCGCTCAGTGGTCAACCGCAGCATGCGCATCTCGCGGACCACGAAACCATCCGCCTCAAGGTGAGCCAGGATGGCACCGATCAGGTTCTTGGCGACCGCATCCGGCTTGATGATCGCTAGCGTTTGCTCCGCAGTCATCAGGATTGTAGCAGCTTACGGATTAGGGAGCGGCTACTGATCAAGCCGACCCACTTCCCATCCCGTGTCAGCGGCAGGGGGTCGACGTTCTTGTTGACTATGATCGAGGCGGCTTCGCTAATGCTGGCTTCGATGGGCAGACAGAGCACCGCCTTCGACATGACATCTCGGACTGAAGGGTCGGACTCCTCTCGAGTCGCCAGATCTGACGGACTCTCGAAGACGCGCAGATACCCCGGTAGGAAATCTCGGATCAGGTCCTTCTCCGAGATCATCCCGACGATCTCGTCTCTCTTGTTGACCACCGGAAGCCCGGTGTACGCACCACGTGTCATGAGCCGAGCCGCTTCCCGCAGAGGCATCTCCGGATAGATCCTCTGCGACGCGGGCTCCATGACATCGATCACCGAGAGTTTCTGAACCCGCGGCGCGTTACGGATTACTGGAAGATCGACGATCGATTGGGCGTCGTTTTT
>DAOWHI010000042.1 GCA_030641505.1 Gemmatimonadota bacterium
AGCGAGGTCGTGGATCGCGTCGCGTTGTTCGACGGCTTGAACGACGAGCAGGTGCAGCGAGTGGCGAGGATCGCCAGCTACCGGGAGTATGGGGCCGGCGAAAACATCCTGATGGAGAGTACCAGGGGAGAGGAGATGTACCTGATCCTGAGCGGTGAGGTCGACATCGTGATGTCCGGCTCTAGCGCACCCGTCGGCAGCGTCGGACCCGGTGAGTGTCTTGGGGAGGTCGCGATGCTGACACGTGGCGGCCACATGGCGAACGGGGTCGCCCGGACGCGGGTCGAGACCGGCGTGTTGACCTGCGAGCGTATCGGGAAGCTAGTGCGGCTTAGGCCCGACATCGGCGTTGTGCTCTACCGCAACGTCGCGCGAGGGCTGGGCGATAAGCTGCGCCGCGCGGACTTCGAGATCATCGAGGAGGCGAAGTGAAACCACGGGGTTGACTAGCTGCCTCTATCCTTCGCCCCCCGATAGAACCGAGAAGTCTCCTCGACAGCCTGCTTCATCAGGTCAGCTCGCGGCGTCGCCGCGGGCGCCCGAGTATCGGATAGCTTGTAACTATGGACCTTCATCGGATAGACAGCGTACACGTTGTCGTCCAGTACGAACGCGTGGCTAACGTAACCAGCGACCACGATCGGGCGCGGTTTACCTTGCGGTCCAAGAAGGTTCCTCCCGTTACTGTAGTCGTGCTCGTCCTGTCCACATCCCAAAGCCTCCTGTAACAGGGTGACCGGTACATCTGTGTGCGACGTAACGTCGGTTACGTGGCGTGGCTCTTCCCCCGGAACGAACACGATCATCGGCACCTGCGTCTGGTATCTCGAGAAATTGCTGGTGTGTCCCCAGTAGTTCTCACCATTGTCATCGAATTCCTCGCCATGGTCCGAAGTGATGATCACGATCGTCTGACCCAAAATGTCCAGGGTCTCCAGTCGCTGCACGATCTCTCCGACCAACTGATCCACGTGGCGGACAGCATTGCGAAAGTCGTTCAAATAAGGCGTTGGGTCGGTGTCGCTCCCCAACAACGCGACGTTCAAGTTCTGCGCCGGAAGAAAATGCGCACCGTCTTCAGGATAGCGATAGCTGTAGTGCGTTGATTTGTAGAAAGCGAACCCCATGAACGGTCGATTGGCTCGCGCATTCTCCTCGATGAACGCGATCAGCTGTCGTGTTAGGTCTTCATCCTTAGCATCGGCATTCTTGCCGGTAAAGGATTCGTGGACCTCGATGTCAGCGAAGACCGTTTCTTTGATCTTGTGTCTATCAAAGTGTGAGTCCGCATAGATACCGAGGTCGTAGCCATTCGCCTCCAAGGCATCGATCAGGACCGGGTTGTCGATAGCGGCGCTGTTTCCCTTCACGGCTTCCCAATAGGTCGGATGAATACCGTAGAACAGTCCGAAGATTCCGTGTGGGGTTGCGTTACCAGAGCTGAAGTGGGTTTCGAACACAACCGACCTCTTGGAAAACGCGTGCATGTTCGGCGACACGACTTCGTCCATCGTGTCGTAGCGCCAACTTTCCAGAACGATCATGAGGATGTTGGCCGCCTGTTTGCCGGCGGGCACTGAACACGTGACATCACGCAGCGGATACTGAATCGAGCTCGGTGCGTCTCGCGCCGTCACGTCACTTGGTGTTGGCAGCGACAATAAGTGCCCGTACTTCTTTGCATGCTTGCTTGACGTCACCGGATAGTAGAAGGGGAGTTGCGATGTAACGCTCGTGATCCGACTGTCGCTGTTGTAGTACGCCGCTATGTGGATGCTTTGGCCGAGCGTCAGCGCCGCGATGGCCGCCAGCACGAACGTCACGGACAGAAGTCTTTGACGTCTGACACGGCGCGCCAGCCAGAAGAGTCCCGTCTCGAGCGCGACAATGGATATCAGGATGACAACGGCCGTGATCACCACGGTGGATGGGATTCCGAACCCCTCGTAGTTCGTCACCGCGTACACGAGCCAGAATGCGTCGACATGAAACCGATAGATGCTGTGCACGACGCTGTTCACTACGAGGTAGAACAGCGTAGCGGTCATGACCGCGCCACTGGCGACGACGGCGAGACGCTTCGAGAATGACAGTATGAAGAAAGCACTCGTGAAGAGAACGAACACAATCAGCGCGTAGTAGCCTAGAAAGACTAAGCCCACATAGACGCTCGTCAGACTAGTGAGTGCGACATCGTTCAGGTGCCGCCACAGAACGATGAAAAGAAAGGGCAGATTCAGAACAAACGCTGTGACGACATAGTTGTGCGACTCGGTGCGCGCCCCTAGCCAACGGCGAACCGCGGAGAAATCCATCGGCAATCGATCTGGGCTCATGGTTACCATTGCGTTGGTGGCGGGGACCTTTGTCCTGCCGGTCGGAACAAGCTAACGAACTCCTGGTGTATCGCGAGGCTGCTTCTCGCGCACCCGCGCTAGGTAGACCAGCAAGAGCCCGGTCAGCACCGTTGCTCCACCGATCGCCAGTCGCCAGGTGATCCGCTCGCCAAGAACCACCCAACCCAGGAACACGGCGACGATTGGATTCACATACGTGTACGTGCCGACCTTGCTGCTCGACATGTGAGCGGTGATGAATGCGAACGCGGTAAACCCGACCAGTGAACCGACGAACGCCAGGTAAAGAATCGCGACCCACGCCTGCTCGTTCCACACCACCGGCTGACCTCGCTCGATGACGAGGTGGACCCCAAACATGAGCGGCCCAGCGACGCCGTTCTCGATGGCGCTGACAGTGAGCGCGTCGACATGCGCCAGACGGCGCCGGGCGTGCACGGTACCAAGCGACCATGAGAACGCCGCGAGCAGGACGACGATCACGCCGAACCACGACGACTCGATCGCCTCGAACGGCTTAACGAGAACCGCGACGCCGGCCAGCCCGACGATGAGGCCGACCCAACCGATTGGAGCCAACCGCTCGTGCTGACGCCCGAGCATCGCGATCAGCGTATTCCACATCGGCACCGTCGTCAGGAGCAGCGCCGCCAGACCCGTCGAAAGGTGCTGTTGCGCGGTATTCAGGAACCCGTTGCCGAGCACGAGCAACAGGATCCCGACGAGGATGGCGTGACCGATCACGCGCGGATCGCGGGGGATCCGCCGACCCGTCGCCAGTGTGATCCCGAGCATCACCGCGCCGGCGATCGTAAAGCGGGCCGCTCCGAGGAGGTATGGCGGCAGCACGGCAACGCCGATTTTTATGAACAGGTACGTTGAGCCCCACACCACGCAGACCGCGGCGTAGGCGACCGTTACGGCGACCGGGTTGGCTTTGGTGATTGGCGGCATCGGCGGAAGATAGTGCCCGCTCGGATGGCGACTAGGCGCCCGACCGCGATAGGTTCACGCCGTGTCCGACCTACAGATCTCGGAGCTGATCTACGACTGGAACCAAGAGGCCGGCGACCTGGTCAAGCCGATCCAACCAGTCGAGTTCAACGACGAAACCTTGCGCGATGGATTGCAATCGCCATCGGTAAAGGATCCGTCGATCGAAGCCAAGATCGAGATCCTCCACCTGATGGATCAGCTCGGTATTCACACGGCCAACATCGGATTGCCCGGCGCGGGGCCGCGAGCGGTCGCCGACGTCACCCGGCTGGCGCAGGAGATCGTTGACGCCAAGCTGTCGATCGGTGCCAACTGTGCCGCCCGCACACTTCAACAAGACATCGATCCGGTCGCCGAGATTTCACAGCAGGTCGGCTTGTCGATCGAGTGCTGCACGTTCATCGGCTCGTCGCCGATCCGACAGTACGCCGAAGGGTGGGAGCTCGACTGGGTGCTGGAGACGAGCGAGAAAGCGGTCGACTACGCCGTCAAGCAGGGTCTCGAGGTGATGTACGTGACCGAGGACACGACCCGCGCCCAACCCGAGGCTCTCGAGAAGGTGTACACGACCGCCATCGAGGCCGGTGCGGGCCGGATTTGCCTGTGCGATACGGTCGGTCACGCCACTCCGGACGGCGCTCGCAATCTCGTGCGTTGGGCTAAACAACTCGTTGCCAAGACCGGTGCCGACGTCAAGCTCGACTGGCACGGCCACCGCGACCGCGGCCTCGGGCTCGCCAACGCGCTGTCGGCGATGGTCGCCGGCGTCGATCGGGTGCACGCAACGGGGCTCGGAATCGGTGAACGGGTCGGCAACACAGAGATGGATCTCTTGCTCGTCAATCTCAATCTGCTGGGCTGGATCGAAACCGACCTCAGCCGGTTGCCCGAGTACTGTCGACGGATCGCGGAATCGACCGACGTGCCGCTACCGGTCAACTATCCGGTGGTCGGCGAAGACGCCTTTCGGACCGGCACGGGCGTCCACGCGGCGGCGGTCATCAAGGCCGAGAAGAAGGGCGACCAATGGCTCGCCGACCGCGTCTACTCCGGTGTCCCGGCGGGGTTGGTCGGACGCCGCCAACGGATCGAGATCGGCCACATGTCGGGCCGTTCCAACGTCGAGTATTGGCTCGCCTCGCGGGGCCGCGATTCCTATCCAGAGCTGGTCGATCGAATCTTCGAGCTCGCCAAGAGATCGGATCACACCCTCACCGATGACGAGATCGAAGCCGTAATCGAGGACGCTCAGGCCGCCCGCCCGAGCTAGAAAAACACCCCGAAAACAGACTCAGATCGAACAATTGGCCCGCAGGTTGCGTATTAACTGGCACATGATACGGTTGGGACGCTATACGCTGCTGGCGGCCGTGATCGTCAGCTTGATGACCACCCTGCCGGGCGAGGTGCCGTGTTGCGAGCTCAGCTACGAGGTGCGACCCAATCCGGATGCGGGGGTCGTCGACGTGTCGCTGGCGGTCTATGGATTCGACGGCGACTCGCTGGTGCTGGTCCGGCCGAGCGCTCGGCCGTTGGTCGGCCTGCTGGCCCAGGATCCAGAGATCAAGGGCGCCCGCAGTGGCCGCTGGGACGTAGTCAATGGCGCGCCGCGGTGGACGTTCGCGCAACCCGAGCGTGGTTGGAGCAACCCGATTCGAATCCGTTACCGATTGGCGATCACCGCTGAGCGGCCGGTCAACGCGTGGAGCGTTGGGCTCGACCGCGATCTCCTGTACGCGCCAGCCGAGGCGCTGTTTCTGACTCCAGAAATGCCGGCACAGGCTGCCATGCACGCTCGGGTCCGCGTCCGTTGGCGACTGCCGCGAGAGTGGGAGGTCGTTACCGGTTGGGACGAGTACGCATTTCATGGCGTTCGCTCGCTGCTGCGAACCAACGTGTTGGCCGGGCCCGTCGAGCACTACCAGCGGGAGGCATGCGGCTTGACCGTCGAGTTCGCGGCGCAGGGAGACTGGGCGTTCGATCGGGGCGAGTTGGCCGACGATCTGGCCGCGTTGACGTGCGCGACCCGCCGTCGACTGGGTGATCCAGGCATCGATCGACTGTCCGTCATGCTGGTGCCGGCGCGATTCCCGATGACGAGCGGCAACCGCAATGGGCCGCACGCGATCGGATTGGTGCACCGGCTGCCCGATGGCTCGCGCCCCAGCATTCGATTGCTGGCCCACGAATTGGTCCATCTGTGGCAGCAGTACGATGCGCCACTATGGTTTCAGGAGGGGGTGAACGACTATCTGGCGCTGAGGATCGCGCACGAGGCGGAGCTGTTGGACACCGAAGAGTACTTCGGCAATCTGGCCGCGATCGACGCCACCTACCGTGCCAATCCGCAGCGCAGACGGTGGTCGTTCGACGATGAGGCGCGCGAAGCGCCGGCGTTTGGTCCCAGCGATGAGTACTTGGCGTACCGCAAGGGTGCGATGGTCGGGTTGGCGCTCGATCGTGAGCTCCGCATGCAAACCGATGGTGAGATCGACGTCGCTGTCTTGTGGCGCGATATGAACGACCTGGCGGTGTGGGGTCACGTGCGGTGGACGGCGGACGAGATTGCCGACCGGGCCGCGGCGCTCGTCGATAGCGACGTGAGCCCGTTCTTCGGTCGGTTCGTGCACGGAACCACCGATCTTCCACGGCCGAAAATGCTCCTTGCCGACCTCCCACCGCTGCCCGAGCCGCGCGCCGAGCGCGGTGGTCTTGGCCGCGTAGCAGCCTTCATCCAGGCGACGCTGGACTAAGCGTCACCATTCGTTCCCGGTACCGCGGTCTGCAATGACGGTCACACCGACTGGGCGTAGATTGCGGTCGTGTCCAAAGTCACTCTCATCAAAGGCGACGGCATCGGGCCCGAGGTCGTCAATGCCGCGATCCGCGTCATCGAGGCTGCCGGAGCGGCGATCGATTGGGATGAGCAAGTCGCCGGTGTGACTGGGGTCGAGCGGGGTTTGGAAACCCTGCCGGCGGTCACGCTAGACTCCTTCCGCGAGAACAAGGTCTGCCTCAAGGGGCCGCTCACAACCCCCGTCGGATCCGGGTTTCGAAGCGTCAACGTGGCTCTCCGCAAGGAGTTCGACCTGTACGCGAACATCCGTCCGGCGAAATCACTGGTGCCTGGCGGACGCTACGATAACGTCGATCTGGTGGTGATCCGCGAGAACACCGAGGGTCTCTACGCCGGCATCGAGCACTACATCGACACTAAGCGCAGCGCCGCTGAGTCGATCACGATCGTCACCCAGGACGCGTCACGGCGGGTTATCCAGTTCGCATTCGAATACGTCGCTCAGCGTCCGAGGCAGCGCCTCACGCTGGTGCACAAGGCGAACATCCTGAAGTACACGAGCGGTCTCTTCCTCGATGTCGGGAAGGAGCTCGCGAGCGACCATCCGGAGATCGAGTTCAACGATCGGATCATCGACAACATGGCGCTGCAGCTGGTGCTCGATCCGCAACAGTTTGATACCATCGTGACGACCAACATGTTCGGCGACATTCTGTCCGACCTGTGCGCCGGTCTTGTAGGCGGATTGGGTATGGCACCGGCCGCAAACGTGGGTCAAGAGATGGCGATGTTCGAAGCGGTCCACGGATCGGCGCCGGATATCGCCGGCGAAGGGGTCGCAAACCCGACCGCGCTGATCCTGGCCGGGGCGCTGCTGTGTGATCACATCGATCAAGCCGTGGTCGGTGATCGCACGCGGGCGGGGGTCGAGCGGGTGCTGCTCGACGGCCAGGTTCGAACACCGGATCTCGGCGGAACGGCGACCACCGATGAGTTCTGCGACGCGGTTGTCGGGGCACTCGAGCGAATCCCAGCTGCGGAGGCGGTAGGCTGATGGCGTTCAAGGGCGTCGATTACCTCGATCTCGATGCCGAGCTGGCATCTGAAGAACGGATGACCCGCGACACGGTGCGCCGGTTCGTCGACGAGCAGGTCATGCCGATCATCGAGGAGGCATACCTCGAGGGGCGCTTCCCCCAGGAGTTGATCGCGGGTCTCGGAGAGCTCGGCGTCCTCGGCGCCAACCTCCCGGAAGAGTACGGCTGCGCGGGCATGAACAACGTCGCTTACGGTTTGATCATGCAGGAGCTCGAGCGAGGTGACAGCGGTGTCCGCTCGTTCGCCTCGGTACAGGGCGCGCTGGTCATGTACCCGATCTTCACCTTTGGGTCGGAGGAGCAGAAACGGCGCTGGCTACCGGCTATGGCGAGTGGCGAAGCGATCGGCTGCTTCGGCTTGACCGAGGCCGACTTCGGATCGAGCCCGATGGGGATGGCGACGCGCGCCGAGCCCGACGGCGACGGATGGGTGCTGAACGGTTCCAAGATGTGGATTACCAATGGCTCGATGGCCCACGTGGCGGTCGTTTGGGCTCAAACGCCGGATGGGATTCGAGGCTTTCTCGTCGAGCGTGGAGTCGACGGGTACGACACTGTGGAGATGCACGGCAAACACTCGCTTCGCGCTTCTGATACCTCGGAGCTGGTGTTCAACGACGTGCGATTGGATGGCGACGCGCTCCTGCCCGGATCCGACGGCCTCAAGAGCCCGCTCATGTGTTTGACACAAGCCCGCTACGGAATCGCTTGGGGTGCGGTTGGATCGGCGATGGCGTGTTACGAGGAGGCGCTACGATACAGTAAGGAACGGGTTCAGTTCGACCGCCCGATCGCCGGTTTTCAGCTCATGCAGGAGAAGCTCGTCGAGATGCTCGATCGGGTGACGCTCGGACAGCTGCTCGCGTACCGTTTGGGGCGGCTGAAGGACGCTGGCAGCCTCAAGCACACCCAGGTGTCGCTGGCGAAACGGCACAATGTCATGATGGCGCGCGAAGTGGCCAGCGCGGCACGTTGGGCGCTGGGCGCCAACGGCATTCACTCGGAGTACCAGGTCATGCGTCACATGTGCAACCTCGAGTCCGTTTTCACGTACGAGGGGACGCACGACATTCATACGTTGATTATCGGCCAGGACATCACCGGCCTTAACGCTTTTACTTGATCGCACCGCGCCATACCGAAACGGAGGATTCGATGGCTGAAAAGAAGCTCATTAGGGTCGAGAAGGACAACGGGGTCGCGATGTTCATCCTCGACGACCCGCCGGCAAACACCTACACGCATGAGATGATGAAGGAGCTCGACGCGGCCATTATCGATGCCCGCTTCGATACCGATGTGCACGTGATCGTGTTGACCGGAGCGGGGGAGAAGTTCTTCTGCGCGGGCGCCAACATCGATATGCTGTCGAACGCGGATCCGACGTGGAAGTACTTCTTCTGCCTACACGCCAACGAGACATTGTCGCGGCTCGAGCACACGCCAAAGCTCGTGATCGCCGCACTCAACGGACACACCGTGGGCGGTGGCCTCGAAGTGGCGATGGCGGCCGACCTGCGGTTCGCGCGTCAAGGTGCTGGCAAGATCGGTCTGCCAGAGGTGACGCTCGGGGTGCTACCCGGAACCGGTGGCACGCAGCGGCTGACGAGGTTGGTCGGCAAGTCGAAGGCGATCGAGCTCATGACCACGGGGCGGAACTTCGAAATGGATGAAGCCGTCAGCCTCGGCATACTCAACGGTGCGTGGGAAGCCGAGTCGAATGACGCGTTTATCGAGAAAGTGAAGGAGTACGCAGCTCAGTTCACGACCCCCGCGAAGGCAGCGATGGCGGTCGGCCACATCAAGCGCGCCTGTCAGTCAGGCGCCGAGCTCCCGATGGAGCAAGGGTTGGCGATCGAGCGCGAGCTGCAAGCCAAACTGTTCGCCTCTGATGACGCCAAGGAAGGGCTGAACGCGTTTGTCGAGAAGCGGAAGCCCGAGTTCGCGGGGCGCTAGGTGACGACCGCGACCGCACCCGCGCTACCCGACGTCCTGCTCCCGGGGCGGCTGTTCATCGACGGTGAGTGGCAGGACGCCGAGAGCGGCGAGACGTTCGATGTCGTCAACCCGGCCTTGGCCGAGCCGTGCACCGAGGTGGCGGCGGCCGACCGGGCCGATGTCGATCGGGCCGCCAACGCCGCGCGAGCGGCCTTCGAGTCCGGCCCCTGGCACGACATGACGCCCCGCAATCGCGGTCGCCTCTTGTGGGCCATTGCGCGACGGCTCGAGGAGCGCAAGAAAGAGATCGCGCTGGTCGAGACGCTGAACAACGGGAAGCCGTTGTTCGAGAGCGGGATCGACGTCAACATGACGATCGAGACGTTCGAGTACTACGCCGGCTGGACGACCAAGATCGAGGGCGCCACGATCCCGGTGTCAGTGCCCGGTCAGTTCGCCTACACCCGCCACGAGCCGGTCGGCGTGGTGGGCGCGATCGTACCCTGGAACTTCCCGCTCAACTTGGCGTCCTGGAAGGTCGCTCCCGCGTTGGCGGCGGGGTGCACGGTGATCCTGAAACCGGCCAGCGAGACGCCGCTGACCGCGCTCCTGCTGGCCGACGTCGCGCGCGAAGTCGGCGTGCCCGACGGCGTGCTGAACGTCTTGCCAGGCGGTGGGTCGACTGCCGGCGAGGCGATCGTTCAGCATCCCGAGATCGACAAGATCGCCTTTACCGGGTCGACGGCGATCGGCGTGCGGATCGCCAAGACAGCCGCCGATACGGTCAAGCGGGTGTCGCTCGAGCTGGGAGGAAAGAGCCCCAACATCGTTTTCGCCGACGCAGATCTCCCGGCGGCCGTCAAAGGGGCGATCGGCGGGATCTTCTACGGTAAGGGTGAGGTGTGTGCTGCGGGCAGCCGACTCTTCGTCGAGCGCGGCGCGCACGATCAGGTTGTCGACGGCGTGGCGGCCGGTGCCGCCAAGCTCACCGTCGGCGACCCGCTCGAT
>DAOWHI010000149.1 GCA_030641505.1 Gemmatimonadota bacterium
ACGGCGGTGTCGGCTGCCCCCACAGGCATGATTTCCAGCGCGCTGCCGCCGCTCAGCCAGGCTTGATCCTGCCATGACTCGATTTGCGGCTGGTGGACGACGACCAAGCTGCCGTCATCGGCCTGTCGCTGACGAGGCCAGCCCGCATCTTCGTCCTGGGCTACAGCGTTACCGGTCCAACAGACGATCGCAAAAAGGGCTGCTAAAAAAACCCTCAAGATCCCTCCTTCGCCTTCTCCCTCAAACGCTCGAGCTGCGCCATGCGATGATAGGCCAGATAGTACTTATAGATGTTGCTCACGTATTGCACCGTCTCGCGACCTATCTCCTCGGCGGCGACGTGCTCGACGCTTCGAAACCACACGTTGGGGTCGAGTCCCTGCTCGGTGGCTTTCGCTCGTAGTTTCGCGATCCTGGCAGGTCCCGCGTTGTACGCCGCGATCGCCAGCAAGTGCTGGTTCAATCGATCGATGTCGTCGTGGTTGAAGTAACGATCCTTTATGAAACGCATGTACTTGACCCCAGCGTGGACATTATTCTCGAGCTTGTCGATCCCGGAGATGTCGACGTTGGGGTCCCCAGCCGTGCTGGGGCGGATCTGCATGACCCCAAGAGCGCCGACGCTGCTGACCACGCTTTGATCGAGGCGCGACTCCTGGTACGCCTGTGCCGTCACCATGAGCGGGTCAAACTCGTATTGTTCGGCGTATTTTCGAAAAACGGACTCCGTGTCACGAAGGCGGCGTCCATCCTCCCCCACCGTTGGGTTGACGACGTAGTCCACGTTCTTGAGGTAACGGTTGAGGGTCATGTTGCCGATCAGCGTGCCCTTCTTGTGCTCCCGAACGAACTCGTTGATGATTCCCGCTAGCTTCGGGCTGCCCTTTCGAAATGCCCATCCGATCTCGCCGCCGGTCCGCACGGCGACATCCGGGTTGAGCTTGACATCGTCGAACACCCGCGCCCAGAAATCCGCTTTGTGACTGTCCACAACCGTTGCCGGCAGAATGCTCGCGTTAACCATCTCTAGGATGTCCTCGTCCTCGAGCAACTCATCGGCCGGCTCGATTTGGATCGGTTCGAGCCCTGCCTGCTCAAGGTCTTCGCTCAACTTCACGAGCGACGCGTAATAGCTGCTCGACGCGCGAACGTGTATCTCGGTTCCGGCGAGATCCTCTGTGGACTGTGGAGCGGCTACGCCCGGACCGGTTACGACGATCTCCTGTACACCGGAGAGAAGCGGGTCGGAGCAGTCGACCGTTTCAAGACGCTCTGGTGTGATCGTCAAGTTCGCCGCGGCGATATCGCCACGACCCTCGGCCAACGCTGACAGCAGCTGATCCCTGGCGACCGGGATCATGACCACGTGCACCTTGAGGTGACCGGTCCCCAGCGTCTGGTTGATCCCGTCCTCAAACAGCTTCATCGCCTCGTAGGTCAAACCTCGCGGACGACCCCCATCCAAGAAGTAAAGCATTCGGCTGTGCACCACGAGCGCGCGGATCACCCTACGTTCGACCATGGCATCAAAATCACCCGACCACGGTTGAAGGAGCTGATCGAGTCCCGGGACGTCCGAACCATCGAGGAGTGAGCTCGACTCATCGCCATCGGAGGACGAACCGCTACCACCAGGCCTATCGCCGTCACCACCACAACCGAGCAGCATCGCTACCGTCAGCATGACAATCCCGTACTTCATCGAACGCCGCGTATCTCTTCGAGCAGCGCTCGCGCATTTGGATCCCCAGGCCGCAGCGCCACCAACTCCTCGGCATACCGTAGCGCCTTCGCCTGTGATCCCGCCTCGCGGTTGAGCGTCGCCAGACCGGCCAGCAGCTCCGGATCGCTGGGGTGTAATCGCCGCGCTGCCTCCAGTGTCGCCAAAGCCCGACCGGTCTCACCGGCAGAGTGCAACGCAACGGCAAGAACATAGGCATAGCGGGGCTGCTCGGGTCTCAACTCCGCCGCTCGCTCCAACTCATCGATCGCCTCTTCCTGCTTGTTCTGTCGCACCAGTAACAGGCCCAGCGAGTGATGCACCTCCGCGTTCTCCGGCGACCTCGCGAGTGCCTCGCGAAGCAACATTTCGCCCTCTTCATCACGGCCTTGCACACGGTAAAGATCGGCCAGGTTGATGTACGCGGGCACGAAACGCGGATCGATCGCGAGCGATGTCCGCACCGACGCTTCCGCGCGCTCGAACTCCTCCGTGAACGCGAAAAACAACCCGATATTCAGATGCGACTCGGGCCGCTCGCCGTTAACCAGCTGGGCCGCGATGTACTCGGCCTTGGCTTTTTCAAACGCTTCTCGCTGCTCGGGCGAGAAAAGGTCTTTCGAAACAGAAGCCAGGATCCGGGCAGCGACGATTCGAACACCGAAAACAGGATCCCTCAGCGCAAAGTGCGCCATGTCGAGCCGCACGTCAGGACCGACCAGCTCGAGCGCGGAGACGGCGGCTGCGCGGACCATCGGATCGCCGTCCCCCAGGTTGCGCTGAATCGTTGGAGCGGCCCCCGGGCCAGCGTACGGCCGCAGCAGCGAAAGCGCAGTGGCCCGGACGATGTTGGGCGCCGTGTCGTCATCCGCGAGCTGGACCAACGCCGGACCCGCTTCGGGTCGGTTCTCTCTTGCGGCGCGAAACACCTCGCCGTAGTGCAGTACGGTCGAGCGCCGTGGACCGTACCAATCCTCCATTGCTTTGACCGCCCACACAGCATCCCGATCGGTGTGGCATGCCGTACAGGCGTTCGGTGCGCCGAGCTTTACCGTCAGGTCCGGTCGCGGCACCCGCATGCTGTGATCCCTCCGCGGATCGACCACCATATAGTTCTGGCTCGGCATATGGCACTCGACACACGACGCGCCACTCGACTCGATGGGATGAAAGTGGTGGTCGGGCGTGTCGAACTTCGCCGGCAGGTGACAGGTCGCACAGAGCCGATTACCGGGCGCTCGCACCACTAGCGAGTGCGGCTCGTGACAGTCGCTGCAGGTGACTCCCGCGCCGTACATCGTGCTCTGAAGAAACGACCCGTACACGTAGACCTCGTCCAGAATCTGACCATCGTCGTGATAGAGTCCCTCCTCCAACACAACCGGCAGATGGGTCTCCATGAGCGGCTGACCGTATTCGTACTCGTCGCGGATCACCGCCCGCCGACTGTGGCATCGGGCACAGGCATCGATCTCGGTTCGCTCTGTGGGAATGGGCACGCGACTCATGATTCCGGTCGTCATATCGGGAACCCACTCGACGCCGCGGCGATCGTGGAATTCGATCACCAGACCGGTGTCGCCTTCGTCGCCACCCGACTCCGCCCACGCGACGTGATGGGATCCCGGGCCATGGCACGATTCGCACGCGACGTCGATCTCAGCCCAGGTCGTGTCGTACCGATCGTTCTCCACATCGTAGTTCTTGCGCAGATCGGTCGAGTGGCACTCGGCACACATGTAGTTCCAGTTCTGGTTTGGGCCGGTCCAGTGGAGCTCGTCCTGATGATCGATCTTCTCGTCGGGGTAGAGGTGATACCAGCGCTGGCCCCCTTCCCCCTCCGGTCGCGCATCCCAAGCGATACCCAAAGCCTGGTAACTCCCGCCGGGAAACTCGATCAAGTATTGCTGTAGGGGAACGACCCCAAACGTATACGCGACTTCATATTCGACGAGTTCGCCATCAGGCCCGTCGGTGCGGACGAAGTACTTGCCGTCGCGTGTGGTGAACGTCGATGTGACGCCGTAGTTAGTGAAGGACGCGTCGTCGAAATCTCCGAGCACGGTCGTCGAATCGGCGGCTTCCATCGCCAGATCGTGGTGCGAACCGCGCCACAGGGAGTCCTGGGCCGCGTGGCAGCCAACACACGTCTGGCGTCCCACGAACGAGGCCTCCGCGTCGCTATAGGAATCAGATGATCGACACCCGGTCAGAACGGTCGTGACCGAGCACACGATAAAGAGGAATCCCCTGGTACGTGGCATTGAGCTTACCGGAACGCTCGACCTCACACTACATCTCAAAGACTTGATACGACACCAACCGCCATGTCCCTTGTCGGAGCCGAGGACACAAGCTGCCAGCCATTGCGCAACGACCAGATCCTGAGGCTTCCGTCTAGCGTGACAGGCCCACTCTCCTTGCTGATTGACTGATTGACTCCAACTCACCTCCAGGCCTTCTGGTACGCCAGTAGCAGGGAAGAGTAGTCTCCGCCCGCCTCGGTCACCATCGAGGTGCTGACTCCGATCTTGACCGCATTGGCCTTGGCGAAGGGAACGACAACTGTCAGGCCGATTCTGGAGTTGCGTTGAAGGTTGTCAAGCTCCGCGCCATCGAC
>DAOWHI010000068.1 GCA_030641505.1 Gemmatimonadota bacterium
ACGGCATGTCGATCGGCTGCTGGAGGCGTACCTGGCGGCGGGCGGTGGTACGCGGCGGGTGGTGCTGTTCTCGGATCACGGTATGAGCTCCGCGCCGAGTCGTCGATTCGATCTGGCGCGGGCGCTTGAACGCGGGGGTTTCCGCTTGCGGGATCGATTGGAGAGCCCGCAAGATGTGGTGGCTCCGGCCTACGGTTTGGTCGGCTCAGTTCAGCTCTATACCTGGTGTGGCAGTGAGGAGGCGGTCGCGCGAGCAGTAGTCGGGCAGTCCGGGGCCGACTTCGCGGTGTGGCTCGATGGTGATTCGAGCCGCGCCGTGGATCGCTCCGGAAACTTGGAGCTAGAGGATCGTCCGAGCGAGGAGTACCCGAACCTCGTCGAGCGTGTGCGCCGAGCGCTCACCAACCACACCCAGCGCCCAGCCAGCGTGTTGGTGAGCTTGGACGACGGCTATCACTACGGCAGTCGGTTGTTTGACAGGATCGTTCAGCTTCAGGGCACCCACGGTTCGGCCCGCTACACCTCATCGGTCGGCTTCCTAGCGTCGAACGTCGACCGAACACCCGAGTGGTTGCCTGCCGAGGAGGTGTACCCCTATCTCGGACTCGCCCGCCCACCCGAGAGCGGCGTCCGGGTCGCGGCTCGTTGCTATAGTGGGCCCGACGGCGCCGAGCGCATTGATCCCAAGGGCTCGCCATCGACGATTTCGTCGATTACCGTAGAAGAGCAGCCATACGAACGTGGAGCGCGCTGAGGAGACAGCCGAATGCCGATAGACGTCATAATGCCCCAGATGGGGGAATCGATCGCCGAGGGAACCCTGACGACTTGGTACAAGAAGGAAGGGGACCACGTCGAGCGCGATGAGAACCTGTTCGAGATCTCGACCGATAAGGTTGATGCCGAGATTCCGTCCCCGGCGGAGGGAACGTTGGGCAAGATCCTGGTCAATGAAGGGGAGACGGTTGAGGTCGGGACGGTCGTGGCGACGATCCTGCAACCGGGCGAGGTGGCAGGTGCCGAGGCTGAGCCCGAAGCGGCGGCCGAGCCCGGGCCCGCGGTGACGCCAGAGCCAGCCGCGGTTGAGCCGGTTCCCGAGCCGGTCGCGGCCGAAGTTGTGACAGTGCCATCGCGGCCTTTCGAGCGACCCGCCGGCGATGGTCGGCTGGTCTCCAAGGAGGAGCTGCGGCGCGCGCGCTCCTCGCCTTTGGTTCGCAACATCGCCGCCGAACACGGGATCGATCTGACACAGGTGAGCGGGACCGGACTCTCCGGACGCGTCACAAAGCGCGACATCCTGGCATTCGTCGAAGGCGGCCAAGCGGTGACCGCGCCGCCGGCCCCCGCCGAGCCCGCACCGGTTGTGGCGCCCGTCGCCCCACCCGAGCCGGTGGCCCCAGTCGCTCCAATGGCGCCGCCTTCGCGCCCACCGATCGATGTGACCGCCGCCGTCGTCCCCGGCCAACCGTTCAGCGATACCGATCGCGTCGAGATCGTACCGATGTCCATCATGCGGCAGAAGATTGCCGAGCACATGATCGACTCCCGGCGCACGTCGGCGCACGTCACGTCGTTCTTCGAGATCGATATGACGCGAGTCGCTGAGATCAGGGCACGCAACAAGGAACGCTTCTTCGAGGATTCTGGCGTCAAGCTGACCTATATGCCGTTCATCATCAGCGCGCTCATCGCCGGCGTGAAGGAGTGGCCGATCGTGAACGCCTCGGTATGGGGCGACAAGATCGTTCTCAAGAAGGACGTCAACGTTGGCATCGCCGTGGCCCTCGAGCAAGAAGGCGGTTTCGGGCTCCTCGTCCCAGTTATCCGGCACGCCGACGAGCTATCGCTGGTGGGATTGGGGCGAGCGGCGAACGACCTCGCCGAGCGCGCCCGCACCAAGCGATTGAGCCCCGAAGAGGTTCAGGGCGGCACGATCACCATCACCAATCCGGGCGTCTTTGGTTCGTTGGCTGGGACACCGATCATTAACCAACCCCAGGTTGCGATCCTCGGCGTCGGAACGATCGAAAAGCGGGTCAAGGTCATCGGGCCCAGCGACTCGATCGGTGTCAGGACGTGTGCCTACTTTTCGATCTCGTACGACCACCGGGTGGTCGACGGTGCTACCGCCGATCACTTCATGACGGTGATGAAAGACAAGCTCGAGAACTTCAGCGACCCGTCGCTGAAGGAATGAGCTTCAGCTCCCCTACCGGCCGCTAAACCGAGCGCGGGGTGGAAGCCCACCTCCTCCAGTGGCTACAGCTGGCTGCCCGCTGGCTGCACGTCATCGCCGGCGCCGCCTGGATCGGCACATCGTTCTATTTCAACTGGCTGAACGACAGCCTGCGGCCGTCGTCCGACGCACAATCGGGGGCGTCGGGCGAGTTGTGGTCGGTGCACGGCGGCGGCTTCTATCGGGTCTCCAAGTACGACGTCGCCCCTGAGCGGCTGCCGGAAAAGCTCCACTGGTTCAAGTGGGAAGCGTACTTCACGTGGATCACCGGTTTCGTGCTGCTCGGCATGGTCTATTACATGGGATCGGGTGCGTTTCTCGTCGACCCAAGGGTTTCAGCGATTGGTCCTGGTGCTGCGACCGCGGTCGGTTTGGCGACGCTGTTTGGCGGCTGGCTGGTGTACGATGCGCTGTGTCGATCGCCGCTCGGAAAGCAGCCGGCCCTGTTGGCGGCGGTGTTGTTCGCGCTTACCGTCATGGTCGCCTATGCGTTGTCGAAAACGTTGAGCCCGCGGGCCGCCTACATCCATGTCGGAGCGATGCTCGGCACGTGGATGGCGGCCAACGTGTTCCGCGTGATCATCCCGTCGCAACGCGCGATGGTACGGTCGATGGCTGACGGTCTCGACCCCGACGCCGAGAGAGGCAAGCAAGCCGCGCTCCGCTCGCTCCACAACAACTACCTCACGCTACCAGTCTTGTACATCATGGTGAGCAATCACTATCCGGTGACGTACGCTCATCCCCGCGGCTGGCTGATCCTGGCGGCGATGTTCGCGATCGGCGTTGTCGCGCGGCACTACTACAACCTGCGACATCGGGGGCGACACGTGGTGTGGCTGCTGCCAGCGACGGCGGTGGGGATGCTCGCGCTCGCGCTTACGACCGCGCCCGACATGTCGATGCGCGAACCGTCTTCGATCGGGGATCGTGGCGAGCGGGCCGCCTATCCGGTTATTCGAGCGATTCTGGATCAGCGGTGTGTCGCCTGTCACTCGGCGAGTCCGACCCATCCGACCGTCGCCGGTGCGGCGCCGCTAGGGGTCGAGCTCGATACCAATCAGCAGGCGAAGACGCATGCCGAACGGATTGC
>DAOWHI010000098.1 GCA_030641505.1 Gemmatimonadota bacterium
ATCGGTGTCGTCGATCACCACCACCCGGCGTTCCGATGCCGCCTTGAGGATCTCCGGATACTACTCTAGGCTGATTTCCTGATTCCGCATCTCCGGTTCTTCGCGGGTCGCGACCAGGTACCCGGTCCGCTCGTCGATCACCTTGATTAGCGATACCCGATCCGACTTGACCACTGCGCCTAGCTCGCTGACGATCGTGAACAACACCTCATCGCTATCCAGCGACGAGCTGACGGCCTGGGAGATGCGCAGCATCGCGGCGAGATCGTCGTGGTATCGCTTGACCTCGAGGTTGGTGCGGATGCGGGCGTCGAGCTCGTCGAAGAAGAACGGTTTCGTGACGTAGTCCGATGCCCCTGCCTCGAGTGCCTCGACCACGTCCTCGCGACCGCTCTTGGCGGTCAGCATGAGGATCCGCACGTCCTTGAGTTTGGGGTCCTGCTTGAAGATGCGACATACCGCGAGACCATCGACCTCGGGCATCATAACGTCGAGGAGCACCAGGTCCGGTGGCTCCTGGCGTGCTATTTCTATTGCTTCACGACCATTTCTGGCCACAGCGACCCGATACCCCTTGAACTGCAACATCGTTGTAAGCGTGTCGCAAATCGAGGGGTCGTCATCGACGACGAGGATAAAGGCATCCAGGATCGCGTCGCCGGGTGCCTCTTTGGCGGGTGCCTTCAGACAGCGTCACTCCTCTTCAGGTCGCAGGGGGAGCTGCTCCTTGACCGGGTCTTGTGACGGGGCAGCGCTCTCTGCCTCGTCATCAAGCACGACCCGTGCCACGTCCCCTACACGATGCCCCTTCTCGAGGTTGATCAGCTTGACACCCTGGGTCGCGCGACCCATCACCCGCACCCCCTTGACCGGGAACCGAATGATGATGCCGCCGGTCGTCACAACCATAAGCTCATCCTGCTCGACGACTTCCTTGACCGCCACTAGTGGCCCGGTCTTCTTGGTCGGTTTGAGGGTTTTGATGCCTTTACCGCCGCGATGAGTGACTCGATAATCCGCGATCCGCGTCCGCTTGCCGGAACCGTTTTCGGTGACCGCCATCAGCGCGTTATTCTCATTTCGAACGACCACCATGCCGAGCACGCCGTCGTCCTTGCCTTGCAGCGTGATCCCCTTCACTCCGCGGGTCGCACGACCCATATCGCGAACTTCTTCTTCCGGGAATCGAATCGCCTGCCCCTTCTTGGTAGCCAGTATCACGTCATTGGTCCCGTCGGTGAGCTGGGCATCGATCAGACGATCGTCGTCGTCTATTTTGATCGCGATGATGCCCCCTCGACGCGGATTACCATATGCCGAGAGCACCGTCTTCTTTATGATTCCGCTCGCGGTCGCCATCACCACATAATGGTCGTCGTCGAACTCACGGACGCTGATAACGCCGGCCACCTGATCACCGCGATCAAGCTCCAGCAGGTTGACGATCGGCCTCCCACGACTGACTCGACCAGCCTGAGGGATATCGTACACCTTGAGCCAATGACACTGGCCACGCTCAGTCAGCACCAGCAAGTAGTCATGTGTGGTGGCCACGTACAATCGCTCGATCCAGTCGTCTTCCTTCGTACCCATCCCGGTTACGCCTCGCCCGCCGCGCCGCTGGCGCCGGTAGGTCGTCGCGGCGATGCGCTTGATGTAGCCGGTGTGACTAATCGTTACGACCATGTCTTCTTCGGCGATCAGATCCTCCATCGATAGATCGGCACCACCGGCAAGGATCTCGGTCCGCCGTTCATCGCCGTATTTGTCGGACAGCTCTGTGAGCTCGTCTTTGATCAACTGCATACGCAACCGCTCAGACCCGAGCAGCTCCGTGAGCCGAGCGATCGTCTCCAGCAAGGCCTGATACTCTTCCTCCAGCTTGTCGCGCTCGAGCCCGGTCAACCGTGCCAGTCGCATGTCGAGGATCGCCTGGGCCTGGCGCTCGCTCAGACCAAACTGCTCCATCAGTGCCGATCGTGCGGCCTCGGTGTCGTCCGCCGATTTGATCAGCTGCACGACGGCGTCGATGTTGTCGAGCGCTATCTTCAGGCCTTCGAGGATGTGGGCCCGGGACTCCGCTTCCTCCAACTCGTATTCGGCCCGCCGCACCACGACGTCGTGACGATGGGCGACGAAGCGCTCGAGCATCTCCTTGAGCCCCATCTCCTTGGGCACGTTGTCAACGAGCGCCAGATTGATGATCCCGAACGTCCACTCCATCTGGGTCGATTTGTAGAGATTGTTGAGCACGACTTCGGGGATTATGTCTTTCTTGAGCTCCACCACGATTCGCATCCCATCGCGATCGGATTCGTCCCTCATGTCCGAGATCCCCTCGACCCGCTTTCGACGCACCAAGTCGACGATCTGCTCGATCAACCTGGTCTTGTTGATCTGGTATGGGATCTCGGTAATAACGATCGCCTCGCGCCCGTTGGCTTTGGTCTCTGTCACCGCCCTCGCGCGCATCGCGATCTTGCCACGACCGGTCTCGTATGCCGCACGAATCCCGGCCCGGCCGCGGATAAACCCGGCGGTTGGGAAATCGGGGCCCTTGACGTGCTCCATCAGTCCGTCGAGATCGATCTCCGGGTCGTCGATCAACGCACACGTGGCGGCGACCACCTCCCGCAGATTGTGAGGCGGGATGTTCGTCGCCATGCCAACTGCGATGCCGCTGGCGCCGTTGATGAGCAAGTTCGGCAGCTTCGACGGGAGGACCGATGGTTCCTTGAGTCGGTCGTCGAAATTGGGAGCGAAATCAACGGTGCCTTTCTCGATGTCCCCCAGCAGCTCCGTCGCCACCGACGCCAAGCGGATCTCGGTGTACCGATAGGCCGCTGCGGGATCACCGTCCACCGAACCGTAGTTGCCCTGGCCATCAAGCAGCGGATAGCGCAGCGAGAAAGGCTGCACCATGCGCACCATCGCGTCGTAGACGGCCCCGTCACCGTGCGGGTGATACTTGCCGAGCACGTCTCCGACAACCGTCGCGCTCTTCTTGTAGGGCCGGTTGGGCGCCAACCCGAGCTCCGACATCGAGTACAGGATGCGGCGGTGGACCGGCTTCAGCCCGTCGCGTACGTCGGGCAACGCGCGAGAGACGATCACGCTCATCGAATAATCGATGAACGACTCCTTCAGCTCGTCCGCGATGTACCGGGTCACAACCGTCTCTCTCGGTTCAACAGCCATTTGCAATTACCTCATCCCTATCGTTATCGATCGTCGTCGGATTCACTGGTCTAAACATCGAGGTTGCGGACAAAACGGGCGTACTCCTTTATGAACTCCTTCCGCGGCTCGACTTCCTCCCCCATGAGCTTCTCGAACAACTCGCCGACCAGGGTTTCGTCTTCCATCGTTACCTTCTGAATCGTTCGTGATGCCGGATCCATCGTCGTCTTCCAGAGCTGATCCGGGTTCATCTCGCCCAATCCCTTGTAACGCTGAACATTGACCCCGTTCCCACCTAGCCGCTCGACCGCACGGTCACGCTCGGCGTCATCGTAGGCGTAGAACTCCTTCTTCCCCTTCCACACCCGATACAGCGGCGGCTGAGCGATGTAAACGCGCTCGGCCTCAATCAGCTCTTTCATCCATCGGAAGAAAAACGTCAGCAGCAAGGTCCGAATGTGGGCCCCGTCAACGTCCGCGTCGCACATGATGATGATCTTGTTGTATCGGGCGTCGTCGAGCTTGAACTCGTCTTCACCGAACCCGGTCCCAATGGCCGTAATGATGGTCCGGATTTCCTCGTTCGAGAGGACCTTGTCGACGCGCGCCTTGATCGTGTTCAGGATCTTGCCCCTGAGCGGCAGGATCGCCTGGTAGTTGCGGTCGCGGCCCATCTTGGCGCTGCCACCAGCGCTGTCACCCTCTACGAGGTACAGCTCGGACAGGCTCGGGTCGTCGATCGAACAATCCGCGAGCTTACCCGGCAAAACACCGGTGTCGAGTCCGGATTTCTTCCGCGTTAGGTCCCGAGCCTTGCGTGCCGCCTCGCGTGCCCGGGCGGCCTGCATCGCCTTTGTGATGAGCGCTCGGGCGGCCGAAGGGTTCTCCTCGAGCCACGAGCCCAGCGCCTCGTTCATCGCGGCTTCGACGATACCTCTCACTTCGGAGTTGCCGAGCTTCGTCTTGGTCTGACCCTCGAACTGCGGTTCCATGACCTTCACCGACAGCACGGCGGTCAATCCCTCGCGAACGTCATCGCCGCTGAGTGAGAACTCGGCCTTCTTAAACAGATTCCGATCGTGCGCATAAGCGTTCAGTGTTCGAGTGAGCGCGGCCTTGAAACCGGAGAGGTGTGTGCCACCTTCGTGGGTGTTGATGTTGTTGACAAAAGTCAACAGCGTTTCCGTGTACGATTGGTTGTACTGAATCGCACACTCCACCTCTACTTCGTCGCGCGTCGTGCTGACTATCATCGGCTCGCTTTGAATCGCTTTCTTGTTCCGATTCAGGTATTTCACAAACTCCGTCAAGCCACCGTCGTACTGGAATTCGCCGCCTTTCGTCTTCTCGCCTCGTTCATCGGTAATCGTGATCCGAACTCCGGCGTTCAGAAACGCTAGCTCGCGGAGACGAGAAACCAGGGTGTCGTACTGATAATCCAGGTCCGGGAAGATGTCGGGGTCGGGTCGAAAACGAACGATCGTCCCGGTGTCATCGGTATCGCCAATGATGTTCAGTTCGCTGGCCTTCTTTCCACGTTCGTACCGCTGGTGATACCGTTTGCCGTTGCGCATGACCTCCACTTCCAGCCACTCGCTCAGCGCGTTGACAACCGACACACCAACACCGTGTAGGCCGCCCGAGACCTTATACGAGTTGTGGTCAAACTTCCCTCCGGCATGCAGCGTCGTCATGGCCACCTCGACGCCGGGTCTCTTCTCGGTTGGATGGATATCGACCGGGAAGCCGCGACCGTTATCCTCGACCCGTACTTCGCTATCCGCGCTGATCGCTACCGAGATCTCGTCACAGAAACCGGCCATCGCCTCGTCGACCGCGTTGTCGACAACCTCATAAACGAGGTGGTGAAGGCCGCGCGCTCCGGTGGAACCGATGTACATCCCAGGTCGCTTGCGAACCGCCTCCAAGCCCTGAAGCACCTGGATCTTGTCGGCACCGTAATCGCGCGCGGCGTCGGAGTTTCGGGCGTTTTGCTTGCGGTTCGTTTTTGCGGTTCCCGGTTTGACTTTGGTTTTCGCCATCCGTGTTATCCCTTCGCTCTGGGATCCATTCGAAAGATCAATCGCTTTACGCAAGTCCGTCTACGACCCCGGTTCAGTCGCTCCAACAACTCGTTCTGACGCAGCGACAACTCACTCATCCAAGCAGAGTTAGTGACGTTCACTAGCAACGTTTCTCCGTCCACACGGTGCGGCTGGGCCGCGCGCGCGATCTCATGTCCAACGCGGGACTCCCATTCGCGAAAGACAGCGTGCTGCTCAACCGCAGACGCCACGCCCAGGTTGTCCAACACCGTGTCCAAGACGCCGCCGATGCGGCGCACGGGTCGCGCCCGCTTGCTCACGTCACGCAGCCACCTGACGTGGCGCGATCCGTCCACCGTCGACCTGCCACTGCGTCAGACCGTTCCCTAGTCGCGGCAGCGGTCGTGGCGTCGTCACAAACCTCTGGTGGCGATCGCCAAGCCAGTTCAGCAGGCGGTCGCCACATCCGCTTCATCCTGCGAGA
Source organism: Gemmatimonadota bacterium (assembly GCA_030641505.1). Lineage (GTDB taxonomy): Bacteria > Gemmatimonadota > Gemmatimonadetes > JACCXV01 > JAHWKZ01 > CAMYLR01. The sequence goes on from DAOWHI010000098.1 coordinate 5,710, forward strand.
GCTCTTCACGGTGCGTCGCCGATCGAGATGTCGGTGAACAGGGCCAACCGTTGGACCTCGCCCTCGGCTTCACCGCGCCACTCGGCGCTTCGCACGACATCCATGACCTGGATGAGGTGGTCGTACTCGATGTGCGGCTCGAGCAGCACCGACGCATCGTTCTGATCGGGGTGCTGCCGCTTCATCGCAATCACGTGC
>DAOWHI010000112.1 GCA_030641505.1 Gemmatimonadota bacterium
GCGGCGGTGATCGCGCCCGAGGCCATAAGCCCCTCGGTCACGTCGACAAAGTGCGACCAGTCTCGGAATCGCGGCGGAAAACCAGTGCGCGGGAAAGACCCAAAGACGTGCATGCGGATCGTCTGAAACCCAGTATCGACGCCTTCGAAAAACGGCGCATTGGCCGACAACGCCAACAACGGCGCGCACCACCGACGCAACTGATTGGCGACATACACCCGTGCGTCGTCGTTTTCCACGCCGACGTGGACGTGAAGCCCAAACGACATATTGCGACGCGCCAGATACTGAAGTTGATGGCCGACCCATTGGTAGCCGGGAGTGTCGACGAATCCTTGATCTCGCCAGTCCGCGAAGGGGTGAGCGCCGCCGATGCCTATCGCGACTGCTTCAGACTCAGCCAATGCGATGACCGAACACCGCATCTGTCGCACGCTTTCGACCGCTTCATCGACGCTCGACGCGATCGGAATGTCGCCTTCCAGCACCGTGTGAAGGAGCTCGTACCCCAAATGATCGCTCAGCTCCGGCGGCGCGGCCGCCAGCAACTGGTCGACGACAGGCGCCAAATCACCGGTTGACGGGTCGCAAATCTGGTACTCCTCTTCGACTCCGAGGGTGAGCGGACCGATCATGATCGGATTACGGAAAAGCCGAGACCAGGTAGGCGCGCTCATTCTCATCGAGCGCGTAGAGGTCGTTGAGATGATCATCGGCTTCTGTCTGCAGCTCCCTTATCTGCCGCTGAGTCGCGTCGATCTCAGCCTCGATCTTGGCTCGCTGCTGTAGAACCTTGACCACGTGGGCGGTCGACACCGGCATCCGGATGTACTCCTCCAGCTGTTCGCGGGTCATCCCATCCAGTTGATCAAACCGTTGCGCCAGCCAGAACTCCAGGTACGTGGCCGCCTCTTCGGTGGTGGTAACGATCGTCGACCCGCGCTGGAAGACCACCACCGGACCCCGTCGCTTCACGCTCGCTACCGATCCCAGTGGGCGCGGTACGTTGATCTCGCGAATCATGCCTTCGGTCTCGCCGATTGGGATTGCTTGTATCCGTGCCCGGTCAGCGATCTTCTGAACCTGGTCGACGGTTCCCAGAAGATTCGCGTTTTCACGTCCGAGCTTGAGGATCTTGTCGCGCACCTTGTGGAACGGAGCACCTGTCTTCTTGGTCAACATCGGTACCATGAACTGGGCTAGCCGTTCCTCGGCCGGTATCGCGGGTTTGCCGGCTTGGCCGGGGTAGAAATACCGCCAGTAGAAATTGAATAGCCGTGAGTTCAGCATGACCGCCAGATCTTCGGTCGGGGTCGTTTTCAGGCGCGGGACCATGCCCACCACCGGACTGACCGGCAGCGTGTACTTCGGCGCCAGTACCGTTGTGGGTGCATCCTTGTATCGCAACATGAGTTTGGAGCTCTTGATCGCTTTCTCATGGCGCGCGTCGAACAGCTCGTTCTTCGGGGTGCGGCTGAAGTACAGAGGTGGCTTGAGGGAGTGGGGCGCTACGAGCGAATCGCGCTCAACGAAGCCGACCGCCCGGTTTCTCTTGCGGGTATCGTACGACTCCCATTCCACTCGGCCAATCAGCTGATCCCGGCCACGTTTGTCCATCGGGTCCGGGATCCCAGCCAAGAAGTCGACCAACCGGGCGAGCGGCATGGTTCGCGCTTTGACGCGGCCATAACGTGACGCGACCGCCTTGGCGACCTTGGTATTACGAGACCGACGAGTGTAAACCATGCACGATTGTAAAAGTCAAACCGTCCTCAGGACTCTGGCGGGATCCAAGCGCGCCGCCCGAAGGGCCGGTGAAACTGCAGCGACGACGCTAACCAAAAACCCCAAGCTAAGACCCGCAATGATGATCGGCCACGAGAACCAGAAGAACGTTTCGGGCAACAGCGGCATCGCCGGGAGCACCCGATCGAGAACTAGATCTGCCACTTGGCCGGCGGCGATCGCGACGATAACGCCGATCCCGGAGCCGACCAATCCGAGTAAGGCCGCCTCGGCAAGGAACAAGACGCGTATGTCGTTCCGACTGGCTCCGACCGATCGAAAGACACCGATCTCGTGACGGCGCTCCATGACCGAGAGCGCCAATGCGTTGGCGATGCCGATACCGGCGACGACCAGAACGACCAGCGCGATTAGCGCGAACGCCGCCCGCAGCACATCGCTCAACGTGCGAACGCGGCTGGCGATCTCGCGACCGGTCGCGACCGCGTAGCCAAGCGATTCTATCTGGCCGGCGATCCGATCCACCTCTTCCGCGCGCTCGGTTACGACATTGAGCTGGATGTAGCTGGGTGAGTCCTCACCAACTAAGTCGCGGTTCCAACGATTGACGGTCGAGAGCGGTAGGCTCACACCGACCAGCGGCACGCGATCGCTAACGCCGACCAACCGAATCGGCACCCTGCGCACCGTCCCAGCCGTCGATGGATTAAACGACGACGACCCGAGGACGAGCGTGGCACGCTGGCCATTCAGAATCTGCTGTGTGAGCTGTGGCAAATCGTTGGCCTTCGCGAAACCGGTGTTGTACATGTCGATCAGGTCGCTAGAGATGATAGCCGGGATGATGCCCGGAGTTTCGGCGGCAAATCCAGCGTCCTCAGCGAGCTGATCGACCACAAGATCGGGCTCGATCCCGAACACACCGGTGTCTGTGACAAACCCCCGACCAAAAAAGCTGGCTCGCAGCTGAGCCGGCATCTTGAGGCCAGCCATCGGCATGACACGCTCGACACCGTCGAGCGCGGCGATTCGCCCTGCAGCCTGATCGTCCAGGTTCGACAGCGGGTTCTCAAACCGCAAAACACTCAGCGAGAACGCTTTGGGAACAACGATGATATGGGTGATCGGAATCGAGGATACGACGCGGTCGAGCAGCGCCCTACGCGTACCGCTCACGAACGCCAGCAGAAAGACCAGCAGCGCCACCCCGAGCGCGATGCCGCCGACGAGGAGGGCGCTACGCGCGCTGTGGCGACGGAGGTTCCCCGTGGCTCGCGCCAGCGCCTGCCCTGACCTCATTCGACGAGCCGTCCGCGTTCGAGCTTGAGAACCCTGTCCGCTAGCGCGGTGATCATGGGATCGTGGGTCACGATCACGACTCCCAGACCATGCTCACGCGCCAACCCTTCCAGACGATCCACGATCCCGGCGCCGGTTTCCTCATCGAGGTTGCCTGTCGGCTCGTCGGCGAGAACGAAGTCAGGCTTGTTGACGAGAGCGCGTGCGATCGCCACGCGCTGCCGCTGTCCGGCCGACAGCGTACCGGCTGGCTGATCGCTCTGTTCGCGGAGATCCACCGCTTCGAGGCTCTGCCTCGCCTGTTCTTCGGGATCGGAGGGTGGGTCTTGGGCGAAAAGGAACGGTACCAGCACGTTCTCAAGCGCCGTTTCGGCACCGTTCAAGTGAAACGATTGGAAGACGAACCCCACCCGTTCGTTGCGATACCGCGACAACTCACGGTCACCACGCTCGTACAAGTCCTCACCGTCAATCA
>DAOWHI010000137.1 GCA_030641505.1 Gemmatimonadota bacterium
ACGACAAACGCCTTGAGCTCGTCCTTTAGCGACTCGGTCGGTTCGGCCCGCGGCTCGAGCGTGCAAAAAGCGACCACCGCTTGACCCTTGATCTCGTCCGGCCGGCCCACGACGGCGGCTTCGACAACCGAGTCGTGGGCGACCAACGCGCTCTCGATCTCAGCCGTCCCCAATCGATGACCGCTGACGTTCAGCACGTCGTCGACGCGGCCCACGATCCACAAGTAGCCGTCCTCGTCGATGCGCGCGCCGTCACCCGTGAAGTACCAATTGCGATCCCCGTACTTCGACCAGTACTGCTCGCGGTATCGCTCGTCGTCGCCGTAGATCGTCCGCAGCATAGACGGCCAAGGCCGCTTGAGAACCAGCAGGCCACCTGCCCCCGGGCCGACGGACTCGCCGTTTTCGTCCACGACGTCGGCCTCGACGCCAAAGAACGGTTTGGTCGCCGATCCAGGCTTGGTTACAGTGGCGCCGGGCAGCGGCGTGATCAGGATCGACCCGGTCTCGGTCTGCCACCACGTGTCGACGATCGGACACCGCTCGTTGCCGATCGTCCGATGGTACCACATCCACGCTTCCGGGTTGATCGGCTCGCCGACGGTGCCCAACAGGCGCAGCGACGACAAGTCGTGACGGGCGGGCCATTCATCGCCCCACTTCATGAATGCGCGAATGGCGGTCGGCGCGGTGTAGAAGATCGTTACTCGGTGACGCTCGACGATGTCCCAGAAGCGATCGGGCTCGGGATGGTTGGGGGCGCCTTCGTACATCACCAGCGTTGCCCCGTTTGCCAGCGGACCGTAGACGATGTACGAGTGGCCGGTGATCCACCCGACGTCAGCCGTGCACCAGAAGATGTCTTCGTCGCGCAGATCGAACACGTACTTGGTGGTCAACGCAGCCCCAAGCAAGTAGCCGCCGGTGGTGTGGAGAACGCCCTTGGGTTTCCCGGTCGTGCCCGAGGTATAGAGGATGAAGAGAGGGTGTTCGGCATCGAGCGCGACCGGCTCGCAATGCGTTGGTGCCTCGCGAACGACATCGCTCCACCAGCGGTCCACGCCATCGGTCCAATCGACCTCGGTTCCGGTCCGGCGTAACACGATCACGTGCTCGACCGACGGGCAATCGACTACCGCGCGATCCACGGCGGCCTTTAGCTCGAGCACCTTGCCACGGCGCCACCCGCCATCCGCCGTCACGATGGCGCGAACCCCGGAATCGTTGATGCGTTCCTTGATCGCCTCGGCGCTGAAGCCGGCGAAGATCACCGTATGCACGAGGCCCAGCCGCGCGCAGGCGAGACAAGCGATCACGAACTCGGGGACCATCGGCATGTAGATCGCCACCCGATCGCCGGTTTCGAGTCCCAGCGCACGGAGCCCGGCAGCGAACCGACACACCGCGGCGTGAAGCTCAGAGTAGGTCAGATCGCGTTGCTCGTTTGGCGGCTCGCCCTCCCATCGGATGGCGACTTTGTCACCCCGCGATTCGAGGTGCCGATCGAGACAGTTGGCAGAGGCATTGAGCTTGCCGCCCACGAACCAGCGAGCGAACGGGGGTTCCCAGTCGAGAAGCCGCTGCCAGGGCTCGATCCAGTCGAGCTCCGCGGCCATTCGGGTCCAGAACGTCTCCGGATCGTCGATCGACTCCCGGTAGAGCTGCTCGTACTCTTCGATCGACCCGATGTGGGCCCGAGCAGCGAACTCGGTGGGGGGCGGGAATCGCCGCTCCTCCTGCAACATGGTATCGATGTGTGGCATTGACCTCTGTCTGTTGGGGCGGAAAAAAGAAGAGCGGCCGTCCCGGTGGGGACGGCCGCTCTAACGTTACACGATGATCCCGTGCTTACGCGTTAGCGTTGCCTTACTCGCCGCCCTCGCAGGGGTTAGCCGCGTCCGCGTCCGGACTGCACGGGTTTTCTTCGTCCATGGCGTCGTCCGCGGCACCCATGGCGTCGTCAGCCGCTTCCATGGCGTCATCGCCCATCTCGTCCATCGCTTCCATGGCGTCATCGGCCACGCCTTCAACCTCGCCGGTCGCGTCGTCCACGGCGTCGGTGGCGTCCTGGGCCTGCTGACAGGCGCCGATCGATATCAGCGCGGCAAACGCAAAAACAGGAAAGAGCTTCAAAAACCGCATGCGGGAGACCTCCCTCGGGGTCCGGGTTCGGAAAAAAAGTCGTCGTGCTCGAGCCGGTCGTCCAGGAGCGCACAGGGGGGGCGCCCAGACGTCCAATGAATGTCGCCGTCTACCCGGTCTGGCGTCAACCCGTGCCTGCCGGGCCTTATCGCAGCCCGTTGGCGGCCATCCAGTCGAGCGTCATCTGCATGAGCTCGGCCACGATCTCGGTTTCAGAGCGGCGCACATGACCGGCTTCGTGCCAGACGACCTGTTTTGGCTGACGCACCGCTCGTTGAAGCCGATCGCCGGCCTGCGGATCAATGCGCGTATCATCGGTGGTGTTCACCACCAATGTCGGGCGAGGTGCGATCTCGCCGGCGTACTTGGCGGGCTCGAGCGGCGCCACGACCAATGCTGTCGCGATAGCCAAACCATTCATCACCCAAGCCGGTCCTCCATCGGCATAGGCGTAGTACGCCATGCGGCGAATGTCGGCACCGCCGTGCAACAGTGCGGCTCCGGACAGCCTCCGGTCGGTCGCCGCCGTGGCCGTCGCGAACGGGACTCCCAGGCTCACGCCGATGATTGAAACCCGTTCGGGATCGACGTCGCCCCGGGTGTATAGGTATTGGGCGGCTAGCAGGAGCGCCGGCGGGGTGTCCAGAAATCCGCGGCGGAGCGGAACGAAGTACCGCACCCACTGCCATCCTCGAGGCCACTGCGGGCCGTCGTACGGGTAGTCGATGCTGGCCAGGATCAGGTTCTCGGTCTTGCGGGGAACGTCGGCCGTTTTGCGACCAGTCTTGATGTCCCCAACCAAGAGTGCGGCCGGGTAGCGGATGCCAGTCCGCTCGCCAAGCGCGCGAACCCGTAGGCGCACCTCGAGCCCGGTGTCGCTGATCAACGTAACCTCGGTCAGCTGTTTGCCGTCCTGTGCCCGGCCGATACCGGTTGAATCACGCACCTGAATCAGGGTTCCGGCAACGCGGCTGAAGACGGGTCGATAGTCGCGCGTCTGATAGCGCCAGAGCCCGACCACCAGCACGAGCGCGGCCGCGAGCAGGACAAGGGTTACAGTGCGCCTCACGTTTGGCCACCCGTGCCGGGGTCGGCTATCGTCACCGCCCCTCGATGAAATCGCCATCCAACAATGAACGTCGTCGCGAACATGGACGCCAAACTGGCCGGCTCGCCCGAATCCGACAAGTGGTGTTGAAGCGGGCGTGGCTGTTGGCGATTGCGTGCATGGCGATCAGTGCGGGTTGCTTTGGGGTCCGATCGAACCCCGAGCCCGAGGTGGTGTCGGCCGAACCCGTTCGGCTGGTGCCCAATCTCGACAGCTTGTCGAATGTCCTCGCCGCCGCCGCCGACTCACTGCCGCCCAACGAGCTACCGTCGCTCGAGATGCGAATCCGCGAATGGCTCAGCCGGCTCGAATTCGAGGACCCAGCTCTATTGCCTGAGGGCGAAACACCGCGCCGGTACTTTCGCCTCTATCGGGGGCGGCTGTTGGATGCGCTTGGCTGGGCCGCCTTTCGTCGCCAAGATCTGAAGCAGGCAGAGGCGGCCCTCGTCTCGGCGGTGGCCGAGATCAACAGTCGCGGCACGACGAGCGGCTACGCGGATCACTTCCTGCACCTCGGACGAGTGTATGCCGGCCGCGGGCGCTGGGACGAAGCGATCGATGTGTTCCTCGATGCCGAAGTCCGCGGCATGGGAGAGCGCGCCACGCCGCCGCTCGAGACGATCTACCGGCGGCGCCATGGCTCGCTGCGTGGGCTCGACGACCTACGCGCGAGCGAGCGAGCCCGGATCGAAGACGAACGTCAGCAGCTGCTGGTGGCGAGGCCGCTGCGCGAGCGGCTGCCTGACTTCGGCTATCCACGACGCACCGGTCCGCCACTCGTCACCGGCACGCTGATCGGGCGCCCGCTCGTCCTCGCGCTGTGGGACACGGCGTGTGACGGCTGTTCGGGCTACGCCAGCCGGCTCGGCGAGTTGGCGACCGCGATGCGACGCCGTGGGGGGGCGCTGGTTGGGGTCTGGATAGGCGCCGATCCGGCTGCCGCCGGCCCGCCGCAGTCGTTCGCGATCGTCGTTCCCCCCGATCGGGACCGGGCCCGGTCGGACTTCGGGGTTGGCGCGACGCCTCAAATCCTCGTCGTGGACGAGTCAGGCCGGATTCGGTACCGTTGGGTCGGCGCAAACGCCGCGCCACCGCCGATCGACGACATCCTCGTCCAGGTGGATCATCTTCGGAGACGAGCGGCGACCATCCGCTCCAGCTCGAACAGACCCCAATCTGGGGAGGCTCGATGAGCGAAGACGTCCTCGCCACGCCGGAATCGACAACCCGCCAGGGCAAGGGCTTACCGCCCGAGGCCTACGAGGAGATCCCCGGTAGCGACTACCAACCGTACGTCCCACCCGAAGCCGAACTGCGTGAGTTCACACTGCGAGCCGTCATTATCGGCGTGCTCGTCGGAGTCGTGTTTGGCGCTGCCAACGCGTACTTGGGTCTCAAAGTCGGCCTTACCGTCAGCGCGTCGATCCCCGCAGCGGTCATGGGCGTGGCGTTTTTCCGCGCGCTCAAGGGTGGAACAATCCTCGAGGGCAACATGGTCCAGACCGTCGGTTCGGCGGGGGAGTCGCTCGCCGCTGGAGTGATCTTCACGATCCCGGCGTTGTTCATCTTCGGAATGGCGCCCAGCCAACTGTTGATCTTCACGCTGGCCTCGCTCGGTGGACTGTTGGGGGTCTTGTTCATGATCCCGCTGCGCCGTTACCTGATCCGCGACGAGCACGGCAAGCTGCCCTACCCAGAGGGCACGGCGTGCGCGGAAGTGCTGGCCGCCGGCGACACCGGCGGGGCCAAGGCGCGGCTCTTGTTCAGCGGTCTTGGGGTGGGAGCGGTCTACCAGTATTTCGTCAACAACAACGCGCTCTCGTTTTGGCGCGGCGACCCGTCTTTCCGGATCCGAGGTTATCCCAAGGCCGAGGTCGGCATCGACGCCACCCCCGAGCTGCTCGGCGTCGGTTACATCATCGGACCGCGGATTTCGGCGATCCTGTTCATGGGTAGCGCGGTCTCGTGGCTAGTGTTGATCCCGCTGATTGCGACCTTCGGGGCTTCCGCCGGGACGCCGCTGTACCCCGAGACAGAAGCGCTGATCCGCG
>DAOWHI010000051.1 GCA_030641505.1 Gemmatimonadota bacterium
GAGCCGGTATTCCCGGTCGGATGAAGTACCGAGAACCGGCGGTTTTCATAGGGAGATGTGGTGGGCGACACTGGATTCGAACCAGTGACCTCCTGCATGTCAAGCAGGCACTCTAACCAACTGAGCTAGCCGCCCACGCAACTGGTAGGATGGAAACGATACCGCAGCGGACACATCCGGACAACCGCGGTTTACCCTCTGCCACCCGCGATCTGCGCCGCCTCGGGCGCGCGCTTGAGCGCGAGCATCGCCAGCACACCGAGTGCGGGGCCGGGCGCTAGGAGCGCAAACGCCGGCCACCAGCCGATCGCGTCGCGCACCAGCGGCACCAACCAAATCGTGGCTCCGGTCAGCACAAACCCGGCCGCCAATTGCAGCGTGAGCGCTGTGCCGACGTAGCGCTGATCGGCAACCTCGGTCACCATCGTCGAGAACTGCGCCGAATCGGCGACCACGCTGAATCCCCACACCAAACCAACCGCGAGCACGACGGCGGGCCCCATCGACATGAGCCCGCCGATCACCAGCGCGCAGGCGCCCGAGACCGTCATCGCCACGGCGGTGGTCCGCGATCGCCCCCACCGGTCCCCGAGCACGCCACCGAGCCAGCAACCGACGGCGCCGATCCCGATGACCCCGAACGTCGCGAACGCCGCCATCCGCTGGGCGTCCAGAACCACCCATCCGTGCGACACGAGAACCGCCGTGTAGAACGCCGCAAACCACGTCCACATGGCGTAGAGCTCCCACATGTGACCGAAGTAGCCGAAGCTGGCCAGCCGGACGCCGCGGTCGGCCACCACGCGTCCTACCTGGCGTGGATCGAACGCCGCGCGCGGGAACGGGAACGGCCCCTCGCGACCCGCCAGCTCGGCGAGCACGCCACCGGCTGCGGTCAAGATCGAGGTCACCACGATGACGAGCCGCCAATCGACGCCACCCCATCCTTTGACGAGGTGCGGCATGGCCGACCCCAACGTCAACGCCCCGACCAACACGCCGAGCGCCAGGCCGCGTCCCTGCCGGAACCACGTGGCCATCGACTTGAGCGCCGGCGGATACACCCCGGCCAGGAAGAACCCGGTTACGAACCGAAGCAGGATCGCCGCTCCAGGGCCGCCGGCGACCAACAGAAACGCATTGGCACCGGCTGCGCCGATGGCACCGAAGAGCAAAAGCCGCCGCGGGCGCACGAGGTCGGCGAGTGTGAGGAAGGCCGAAGCCAGAGCCCCGACGACGAACCCGAGTTGGACGGCTATCGTGAGCCATGCGCCGGCGCTGGGCGACAACACCCACCGCTCAGCCAGCTGCGGCAGGACGGCCGAGGCCGAGAACCACGTCGTCATGCCCAGCAAAGACGCGCTGGCGAGCACGAAGAGCGCCGACCATCGGCCGGGCGGATCGGCGACTATGCCTGACGACGCGTTGTGATCGACTTGCGACACCACTCAAACTGGTGCCGCCTCGTGACGAACGCTAGCCTCGCAATCCCATGCCCGGACGCACACACAAAGACCCGGTGCTGGTGCTCGGTGGCACCGGCTTTATCGGTCGCGAGATCGTCCTCGCGCTGGCCGAAGCCGGACACCCGGTCACCGTCTTTCATCGCGGCCACACGCCGGGTGGCTTACCGGAGTCCGTCGACCGTTTGCTCGGCGACCGGCGGCAGCTCTGCCGGCACGCCGACGAGCTCCGGGCTGCGCGACCCCACGTCGTGGTCGACGTCATCGCTTACACCGAGTCCGACGCGACGGCGTGTGTCCAACTCTTCGGTGGCGTCGCCGAGCGGTTGGTGGTGATCTCGAGCCAGGACGTGTATCGCGCGTACGAGCGCTTTCTTGGTGTTGGGGACGGAACGCTCGAAGCGGTGCCGTACACCGAGGAGGCGCCGCTCCGAGACCACCGCTACCCGTACCGTGACCACTCGACCGGCCACGACGCGTGGCTCGCGGAGTACGACAAGATCTTGGTCGAGCGTGTGGCGATGACCGACGACCGACTCAAAACCACCGTGCTCCGGTTACCGATGGTGTACGGCCCCGGCGACCGGCAGCAACGGCTGGCGCCGTACGTGCAGCGAATGGGCGACGGACGCGAGGCGATCCCGCTCGAGGCCGGTCACGCCGGCTGGCGCTGGACTCGCGGTTACGTCACCAACCTCGCACATGCGATCGCGCTGGTGTGCGGTGACGATCGCGCCGCCGGGCGGGTGTACAACCTGGGCGAGCCCGACGCGCTGTCCGAAGCCGAGTGGGTCACCGAGGTCGGCCGAGCGGCGGGCTGGAGCGGGCGAGTGACCCCGATAGAGCGCTCGCGGTGGCCAACCGAGCGCCAACTGCCGTACGACTGGAACCAGGACCTGATAGCAGACACCACCGGCTTGCGCGACGAGCTCGGGTACGCGGAGCCGATCGATCGCGACGAGGCGTTACGCCGCACCGTCGAATGGCAACAACGCCGGGATCAACGCGGTGATCTGAGTGAGGAGTACGCGGCCGAGGACCGCTGCCTCGAGCGCTAGGAGCGAACCCGAGTCCGGACGAACCGCTCGACGAAGTTGGTGAGCACGCGCGTTGCTAGCGGGGCGTCGGTGACCACCGGCGTGGGGTTGACGAGGTGGCCGCGCCGAGCGACGAAGTCGCGCGAGATCTCAGTCGTGACCTCGGCGTGGAACTGGATCCCGCGACAGCTCTCGCCGACCGCCAGCGCTTGTACCGCGGTATGCGCGTTGGAGGCCAACGAAACGCCACCGGAGGGCAGCTCGACCACGTAATCCGCGTGCGTCGCCTGGACCAAAAACCGGTCCGGGAAGCCCGCAAACAGCGGATCCCGCCGCCCCTCTTCCGTTAGCTCGACTTCAACGGTGCCGAGCTCCCAACCACCCGGGTGCAGCTCGATGCTGCCACCGAGCGCCGCGGCGATCGCCTGGTGGCCGTAGCAGACGCCGAGCAGCGGCGCTCCCCTATCGACCACCGTCCGGATCCATTCCAGCAGGCCATCGACCAGCGGGGACTTGTCTGCGATCGAGCTCCGCGCGCCGGTCACGATCCACCCATCCGCGGCGCCTGGATCGGGGGCTTGCCCGTCGGACAACGCGTACACCCGGCAATCGACCCCGGCCGGCTCGAGCACGCATCGAAACCACGCGTCGTAATCCCCGAACCGCTCGATCATGTCCGCGTACGTGGAACCTGGCTTCAAGATCCCGATCGATCCGTTGGCGACCGTCACGACGTGTGACCGCCGATCTCGGCTGCGACTGCGCTCGCTTCATGCGCTAGCCGCAGTTGACCGCAGGCGCCCTCGATGTCGATGCCACGGCTCTTGCGAATGGTGATCGCCGATTGACTGAGGTCGGTAACGGCGTCCCGAAACGTCATCGTCTCGGCTTCGGTCGGTCGGCGAAAGCCCAGCCCCTCGACTGGGTTGTAACGCATCAGGTTGACCTTGGCCGGCACTCGCTTCAGGAGCTCGGCGAGCGCCACCGCGTCAGCGACCCCGTCGTTGACACCCGGCAAGTGGACATACTCAAACGTCAATCGCTTTCCGGTCGACTCCGCCCAGACGCGGCAGGCGGCGATCAGCTCGCGGACCGGATGACGGCGGTTGAGCGGCACGATCTCGTTTCGGACCTCGTCTCGCGCGGCATGGAGCGACACCGCCAACCGGACTTGTGGAAACCGCTCGCCGAGCGCGACGATCCGCTCCGGCACGCCGACCGTCGATACGGTGACGCGACGGGCGCCGAGATCGAGCCCGCGTGGATCGATCAGTATTTCTAGCGCGGCGGCAACCGGGTTCCAGTTGAGCAGCGGCTCGCCCATCCCCATGAAAACGACGTTCATGCCGACGTCGCTCCGCCCGCGCAGAGCCTTGAGGCGACGCGCCTGATCGACGATCTCGCCGGCGGTCAGGTTACGGCGATAACCAAACACTCCGGTGGCGCAAAACGCGCACGCCAGCGGACAGCCGACTTGACTCGAGATGCAAATCGTATCGCGGCGCGGCGTCGGAATGAGCACCGACTCGATCGACTCTCCGTCGACCAGCTTCCACAAGAACTTGCGCGTGCCGTCGACCGACTCACGACTCTCATGCGGCGCGATCGACGGGAAACGGTAGCCAGCCTCAAGCTGCGTTCGCAGATCGGTCGGAAGCGTCGATATCGCCGTCCAACCGGTGACGCCATGGCGATAGACGGCGTCAACGATCTGGGCGACCCGGTAGGATGGCTCCCCGCGCTCGGCCAGCCAACCCGCCAGCGATGTCTCGAGCTCCGCCGGCAACAAGCTCAGCAGCTCGTCCCGGGGATCGAGATCGGTCAAACGTTCGAGCCGCGGGTCTCCCGCACGCACTACGCGACCCCGATCTCGCGTCCCAGATGCTCGCGGGCAGCTTCGATCCGCTCGACGCCCAGTGACTTCCCCATCGCCGCCATCGTCTCGAAGATCCCAGGGCTTACCCGGGTGCCGGTCAGCGCCACCCGAAGCGCTTGCATCAGCTTACCGGCGCTGACGTCGCGCTGTTCGCAGAGCGCCCGCAACCGGGCCTCCATCCCCTCCAGGTCGTCGAACGCGGCTTCACCGTCGACGTAATTAGCCGCCACTTCCAACAGCTCGCGCGCCACCCTTGGGTCCTTCCAGAACTTCTTCACCGCGTCGGGCTGGTACTCTATCGCACCACCAAAGAAAGGGCGCCCTTGGACGACGAGGTCGTCGAGCGTCCGCGACCGGGTCCTGACCAGCGTCATTACCTCAGTGAACCAGATCGTCCGCTCAGCTAGCTCTTTCTCGGTGGCGATCCCGGCGTCGATAAACCGGGGTCGAACCAAGTCGGCGACCGCCAACCCCGACATCGTCGACAGGTGCTGCCCGTTCAACCACTCGAGCTTCTGGACATCGAAAACCGCGCTCTTTCCGGTGATTCGCTCGAGCGAGAACGCCTCTACCAGCTCGGCCCGCGTCATCATCTCGCGATCATCACCGGGCGACCAGCCGAGCAGAGCGAGGAAGTTGGTGAACGCCTGCGGCAGGTACCCTTGTTCCTGGTAGGCAGACACGCCGAGCGCGCCATGGCGCTTGGAAAGCTTGCGCTTATCGGGGCCCAGGATCAGCGGCACGTGCGCGAATCGCGGTACCGGTGCTCCCAACGCCTGATAGAGTAGAATCTGCTTGGGCGTGTTCGATATGTGATCGTCACCGCGGATCACATCCGTGATCCGCATGTCGCGATCGTCAACGATGACTGCCAGGTTGTAAACCGGAGCACCGCCAGAACGCAACACGATGAAGTCGCCGATCGTTCGATTGTCGAACCGCGTCGGGCCGTGCACTGCATCAATCCACGCCGTTTCCCCAAAGGGAACGCGAAAGCGAATCGTGTGCGACTCGCCTTTGCCGCGTCGTTCGGCTGCACTGTCGGCAGCGATCGTCCGGCATTTCCCGCTGTACACGTACGATTCCTTGCGCGCGATCGCCGCCTTGCGCTCGGCGGCCAGCTCTTCGACCGAGCAGAAGCGCGGATAGGCGGCTTTGGCCTCGAGCGGGGCGAGTGCCGCGGCTCGGTGATTGTCTCGGTTTTGCGACTGGAAGTGTGGCCCCTCGTCCCAGTCGATCCCCATCCACTCGAGACCGTCGAGGATGGCGGTCGTCATCTCCTCCGTCGAGCGCTCCAGATCCGTATCTTCGATCCGCAGCACGAACTCGCCCCCCGTGTGCCGCGCCCAGAGCCAGTTGAAC
>DAOWHI010000125.1 GCA_030641505.1 Gemmatimonadota bacterium
CGGCCGACGTGGGCAGCCCGCCATCCGGCAACTCACCGAAATAGACCAACGAACCGTGTCGCATGTCTCGTCCCTCGCGATCGATCGCCGGCGAGGCGAAGAAGTCGACGCCGTACTCCAGCATCTGGTTGTCCGAGCCATCAGCATCCACGGTCCCGAAGTGAACGGATTCGGTATCGAGGGCCCGCAGTGGGAGTGGGTAACGCTGAAGAAAGCTGCCCTCGTCGCCGCCTGGCTCGAGACCAGACGATTGGAATTGCGCGGCTAGGTACTCGGCGGCCATCTCCAGCCCAGGGCTCGGAGTGTCCCGTCCAGCCAGCTCGTCGCTCGCCAAGTAGGTGATCCGCGTGCGCATGTCTTCCGCGGTAATGGTCGCCGCCGCTTCCGCGAGAGAGTCATGATCGGCGCTGGGCTCGGATTGAACCGCCGAGCGGGCGCAGGCGCTCGAGAGCGTCAGTAGCGTGACAAGCAGAATCCGGCGCGGATCTCGCGTCACTTAGCCTCCTTCGCCTCCCATAGAATGAGGACGTCAAGATCACCCTCCAGCGAGTGAAAAGAGTGACCGGATCCGGCTCTTACGAAAACGATCAAACCGGGTGCGATGTCCATCGCATCGTCATCGACTTGAAATCTACCCTCGCCGTTTACCACGAAGTTCACCTCGTCGAAATCGTGCACCAACGTGTCATCTCCGTCGAGCCGTTCGGGCAGCATGTACATCCCAAACCTGAGCGTTGGTAGGTCGACAAACAAGTTCCATATGTTCCGCTCAGCGTGCCGATCGGAAATGACATCGGCCATCTGGAAACCTCTCCAAGCCGGCCTCGCCTCTGCTGAGGGACCGCCAACGAACACGACTAACGTGCGCAGGTCTTCGACGATGTCTACGAAGCGATGTTTGGCCTCGGCTTTGACATACACGATCGAGCCCGGTTCGACCGCGAACTCGTCGTCCTCGACTTGGATCACGCCCCGACCCGAGACCACGTAGTAAACCTCATCCCGCCGGTGCGGGGACTGGCCATCGACCGCGCCAGCCGGCAACTCGTAGAGGCCGACGCTCATCGACGGGCGATCGATGAAGCTCAGGTAGTTGCGACCGCCCGCCTCGCGTTGCTCGATCAGATCAGTGAGCCGATAGGCCTCCCAAGCAGGCTCTTCCTGCGCGTCTACCGACACGGCACCGGAGAGTCCCAGGAAAAGAAAGATCGTGGCAACCAGCAAGAAGGGCACGGCACTAGGACGCTCCAAACCGGATCGGCGCTCAATCCTCCGGGCCGCTCATACTTCGAGGTCGCGAAAGGGGGTACGCCGCAGCGATGCCTGAGGAGCGGAACAAAGAGTATCAGCCGTCCTGTAGCCTCGCTACTGAACGGTCTTGATAAGGTCGAAGATCGGCAAATACAACGCCACCAACATCCCACCCACAACCCCACCCAGGACGACGATCATGATCGGCTCCAGAATCGATGTCAACCCCGTAACGGAAGTCTCGACCTCATCATCGTAGAAATCGGCGATCTTCTCGAGCATCTCATCGAGACCACCGGTCTGTTCGCCGACGTTTATCATCTGAACGACCATTGGTGGGAACACCCCACTTCGACCGAGGGGGTCGGAAATCGTATCGCCACCAGCTATCGATACCCTGCTCTCCATGACGGCGTCCTCGATCACGCGATTGCCAGTCGTCCTGGCGGTGATATCGAGTCCCTCCAAGATCGGAACACCGCTCTGAACGAGCGTACCGAGGGTGCGGCTGAAGCGGGCGATGGCAGCCTTTCTCAGCACCGGCCCGAGCAGTGGGAGACGCAACAGCAGGTGGTCGATGGCGAGACGTCCACTCGACGTCTTGTAGTAGGCGCGGACAGCGAAGCCAACCAAGGCCACGCCAGCCAACAGCGCCCACCAGTAGGCCATGAGGAAACCGGAAATTGCCACTAACAAACGCGTTGGCCAGGGAAGTGGCACGCCGGAACCGGTGAAGAAAACCGAAAACGTCGGAATCACAAATACCAGCAAGATGGCGATCGCGATCACGGCGACAACGATCACAACCACCGGGTACAGCATCGCTGTCGTCACGCTGCGCTTGAGCCGACCAGCCGCCTCCATGTACTCGGCCAGTCGCAAGAGGATCGTATCGAGCACACCCCCAACCTCACCAGCGGCCACCATGCTGACGTAAATGTCGCTAAAGAACTCCTTCTGGCGGCGCATCGCATCGGCGAGTGTCGTTCCCGACTCCACGTCCCGGAGCAGCGAACGGATCTGCTCCGCTACCGCGGGTCGGGTTTGCTGCTCAGCCAGAATGTCTAGCGACCGAACCAACGGCAAACCGGCGTTGATCATCGTTGCGAACTGACGGGTGAAATGGATCCGATCTTTGGCGCGGATGCGGGTTCTGAATGGGAGCGAGATCTCTCTCGGCTTTGTCTTTACGCTGATAACGATCAGCCTGCGCCGCCGTAGCTGACCGATGACCTCCTGCTCGCTGGTGGCGGTCATCTCTCCAGACTGACTATCGCCCGTCACACTACGGGCCTTCCACAAGTACGTTCTCACGGCGAGTCCTATGCTCCTATCGACCGTTGCCCGCGACGGGCGCGTACTCGCCGATCAGGCGCCTGAGTTCGTCGGGCTCCTCGCTTCGGCCCAGGGCGTCTTCCATCGTTACCGAACCCTGCCGGTAGAGACTGAACAGGGCGTGATTCATGGTCTGCATGCCGTGCTTTGAGCCCGCCTGCATGGCCGAGTAGATCTGATGCGTTTTGTCTTCACGGATCATCGCGCGAATCGCATTCGTCACTACCAGCACCTCGGCAGCCATGATCAACCCACCGCCGACCTTCGGCAGCAACTGCTGGGTTACGATCCCCTCGAGCACGGCAGCGAGCTGGGTTCGGATCTGCGGCTGCTGCGTGTGCGGGAAGACATCGATCATACGGTCGACCGACTCCGCTGCTGAGTTACTATGCAAAGTGGCAAACACGAGGTGCCCTGTTTCGGCCGTGGTGATCGCGGCGGCGATGGTCTCCGAGTCCCGCATCTCACCGATCAGGACAACATCTGGATCTTGACGCAGAGCGTACTTCAGCGCTGCGGTGAACGATCGGGTATCAGTCCCTACTTCGCGTTGGTTTACCATACTCAGTTGATGGTTGTGAACGAACTCGATGGGGTCCTCGATCGTCAGGATATGAACCCGGCGCTCGCGGTTGATCTTGTCGATCAGCGCGGCGAGCGTCGTTGATTTACCCGATCCGGTAGCTCCGGTGACGAGCACCATCCCGTTTGGCCGGCTAGCGAAGTCGGCTACGTGGAGGGGGAGCCCCAGGGTTTCGAAGCTCGGGATTCCAAGCGGGATCGTGCGGATCGCGATCGCCGTGGTACCGCGCTGCCGATAGATGTTAGCCCGAAAACGCGCCAACCCCGCGATGCCAAAAGAGAAATCGAACTCCGAGGCCAAATCGAACTGACTCTTGAGCTCGTCGTTCAAGAGCGCGTCGGCTGCGTTGACCGTATCCTTGGGCCCCAGCACCGAGCGCCATACGCTGCTGTCCTGCAACACTCCCTGGAGGCGCAGTTTGGGTGGCTGACCAACCGTCAAGTGCAGGTCTGAGCCCCCGAGCCGAACCAGCTCCTCGAGCAGGGTCCGGACATCGAAAGTCGTGCCCTCGTTGTCATGATCCTGGAGATCCATCAAAAAAGCGCTGTTTCCCGAAGAACTTCGTCGAGCGTCGTCAGCCCCTGCTTCATCTTCGCCAGACCGTCTTCGCGCAGTGTGACCATGCCGCCCTCCAGCGCGTGGGCTCGCATCTCGTCGGTGGTCGCATGATTCGTGATCAGCTGCCGGCGTTGACCGTTCATTCGCATGACCTCGTACAAGCCGATCCGGCCACGGTAGCCGGTATCATCGCACTCGTTGCACCCGGCGCCCTCGTAATACACGGCGTCTATATCCGGGCCCTCGATTCCAGCGTCCTCGAGTACTTCACGTGC
>DAOWHI010000223.1 GCA_030641505.1 Gemmatimonadota bacterium
AAAGGCGGAACACGATTTCGATACCGACCGATTCTCTGAACTCGAGGAAATCGTACAACATCACGACGGGTATACCGCCGAAGCGCGCGCCGCCACCATCCTCGAGGGTCTGGGAATACCCACCGAGTTACACCGCGATCCGATTTCGACGTTGTCGGGCGGATTTCGGCTTCGGGTCCTTCTCGCACAGGCCTTGGCGAGCAATCCCGACGTGGTTCTACTCGATGAGCCGACCAATCACCTCGACATCCTCTCTATCCGATGGCTCGAGAAGTTCCTGCGGGAGTTCGCCGGAATCGTGGTCGTGATTTCCCACGACCATCGCTTCCTCGACAACGTGGTCACGACGATTCTGGATGTCGATTACGAGACCGTGCTCTCGTACCCCGGCGACTATAGCGACTTTCTCCAGGCCAAGGCCGCCGAGCGAGAGCGCCGCACCAAGGAGATCGCGACACGCCAGAGTGAGATCGCGCACCATCAGAAGTTCGTGGACCGGTTTCGAGCCAAGGCGAGTAAGGCGCGCCAGGCGCAGAGTAGAGTTCGCATGATCGAGAAGAAGGCGGAATCGTTGGAGGAGCTGCCACAGACTTCACGACGCTACCCCAGGTTTCGCTTCGAGCAACGGCGCAACAGCGGGCGGGAAGTATTGGCAGTCAAGGGAGTCAAGAAAGCGTTCGGCGACAACGAAGTGCTTCACGGTGTCGACCTCACAATCGCCCGTGGCGATCGGCTCGCCATCATGGGGCCAAACGGGATCGGGAAATCGACGCTTCTCAAGATCGTGATGGGACAACTCGCGGCCGATGCCGGGAGTGTCGAGTGGGGCTACGAAACACATCCCGGGTACTTTGCCCAGGATCACCAGGAAGAGTTCGAAACACGAACCGGAACAGCAGAAGAGTGGGTCTGGGGCTTCTGCCCGGACCGCGACTTCGGGTACGTGCGCGGTGCCATGGGTCTCATGCTCTTCTCCGGCGACGACGGCAACAAGCCATTGCGGGCGCTGTCCGGTGGCGAGGCCACTCGGCTCGTTTTCACACGTCTGAGCATCGAACAACCCAACGTGCTCGTGCTCGACGAACCGACCAACCACCTCGACCTGGAATCGATCGAAGCGTTGGTCGAAGGACTGAGAGCCTACCCCGGCACGCTGATTCTGGTCTCACACGATCGCTGGTTCGTGAGTCAACTGGCCACGCGCGTCCTCGAGATCCGAGCAGACGGCGTCACCGATTACGCCGGCCCGTACGACGAATACGTCCACGCCTGCGGGGACGATCATCTCGATGTCGACCATGTCGTTCTCAAGGCGCGAAGGGAAAAACGGCGGAAGGAGACGTCACCAACCCCGAAGTCCGCCGAACCGGCAAAACGGAAGAACCCCAAGCGCGACCTGCAGAAACACCGCCAGCGACTGGAAACGATTGTGCACCGCATCGAGGCCGCCGAGACACGCGTTCAGGAGATCGACGACCTGTTCTGTGAACCTGACTACTTTGCGCGAACGCCCGCCGACGAGGCCCGTGACCGCGAAGCGGAGCGCAACCGTCTTCAGCTCGAGCTGCGAGATCTGATGAGTGAGTGGGAGAGGATCGAAAGCGAAACCAACGCGTTGGAAGCGCGACTCGAGACCACGACCCGTCGCAACGTGAGGTAAGACACAACGACGCGCTGATCGTTACCGTGATTGGTCATGGTCTCCTCCTCCGCTCGAAACGCCGATCCCTACCATCATACGGACCGACCGTCACCATATCGTCACCTCGCCGAGAAGTCACTCGAGGTGTCGGTGTTAACCCCATATCTTACAGTTGGGAGCGTGACCTTTTTCTGGCTAGCCTTCATCGTTACTCACCAAACGGGTGAACCGATTGCAAACGCTTGACACTTCGCGTTTGCGGCTCGACCCGCTCGTGCCAAAGCACGCGGATGCGATGTTCGAGGGGCTGCGGGATGAGCGCCTCTACGAGTTCGTCGCCGAACGGGCGCCGGCGAGTTTGTCGGCTCTCCGGGATCGGTACCGAATGCTGGCCAGCCGCAAGTCGCCCGACGGCTCGGAAGAGTGGCTGAACTGGGCACTCTGGTCCAAGGCTGACCGTCAATATGTCGGCTATGTGCAGGCTACGGTCTCCACGGATCGTTCGGCCCAGATAGCCTACGTGTTGATGTGCGATCATTGGAGAAAAGGCTTTGCGCGCGAGGCGGTTCCTACGATGGTGACCCACCTCCACGAGCATTACCGCGTCACCCGCGTGTTGGCGCGCGTCGACACTCGGAATCAACGCTCGATCGCTTTGCTGGAGGTACTCGGATTCGAGCGCCTGACGATCCACCGGCACGCGGAGAAGATTCGCGGGGTCTGGTCGGACGAAGCCGAGTACCAGATCTTCCCCGCCTGAAAACCGGGGGTCAACGACTGGGCCCCCAGGATTCGAACCTGGACTCTCGGCTCCAAAGGGCTCGACCTGGCGCTGACTAGCGCTGATACGCGACAGTTCTGTTAGGAATGACGAGGTGGAACGCTGGCTAACGCTAGCTAGCGCCGGTGGGTTTTGTCACCACTGTTGTCACCGCTTCCTCATCGTCAACGACGCGCCCAGGACTTACTCCCGCCGCAGACCCCTGAGCCGAGTGATCGCCTGGCGCGCCTCTTCCACCATCGGCTGGAGTTTGGGGTCAGCATCCTGCCGGCGACGGCTTTGTGTCTCTTCGACAATCCAGCCCATGCCATTATCTGCGAGGCGCTGGCGATCATCCAGGT
>DAOWHI010000189.1 GCA_030641505.1 Gemmatimonadota bacterium
CGTCGTTTGATCAATCATTGCCGTGGTATCGTCCTACAGCAAAATGAACTATCGAGCTCACCGATTGGCCGGTTGGCGGATCGCTCCACCGACTTCACTCGCGGCGATCGCGCTTCTCGTTGCGCTCCGACCGTCCGACGCCCACATCACACAGCATCCGAATCTGCGTCTCGAGACCGCCGACTTGGCGTTTGTCGACGTGAGCGTGGTTCCGATGGACACCCGTCGGGTGCTCCGTCATCACACGGTCGTGATCGAGGGCGATCGGATCACCGCCATTGGACCGGCCGACGAGATCGAAATCCCCGCGGGCGCCACGATCGTCGATGGTGACGGTCGCTACCTCATGCCCGGTCTGGCCGACATGCATGTCCACCTGGAGCGCGAAGACCTGCGCGCTTACGTCGACCACGGGATCACCACCGTGCGCAACATGTGGGGGTTTCCCGACGTCCAGGCGATGCAGCGCGAGATCGCCGCCGGTGAGCTGATCGGTCCGACGATCCATTCGATCAGCCCCGGTCTCGATGGTACGCCGCCCAAGTGGCCGTTGACCCAACTCGTCCTCGAGCCGTCCCAAGCCGACAGCGTGGTCGGCGTCCAGTACGACAACGGCTGGCGGACGCTCAAGCTCTATCAGGACCTCCACCTCGACGTGTACGACGCGATCATCGACGCCGCACGAGCTCGGGGCATGGACTACGTCGGCCACGTGCCCACGCGAGTCGGACTCACGCACGTGCTCGACACCGGTCAGCGGTCAATCGAGCACCTCGGTGGCTATGCCAACCAGCTCGGCGGCGGCGCTGGCTGGTGGATGTCGATCGACGAGAGCCGGTTGACGTTCATCGTCGCCCAAACCCGCGAGGCCGGCGCTTGGAACTGCCCCACGTTGGCGATCTTCGCCCAGAGCGCCAAGCGCGGCCCGGACGACGTCGCCGAGCGACAGACCGCCAACCGCCGGCTGGTCGTCGCCGAACTCCACAGCGGCAAGGCGAAACTGCTGATCGGCACCGACTCGGGCATCGACATCGTGGCGCCGGGAAGCTCGATCCACGACGAACTCGCCCAGTTTGACACCGCCGGGTTATCGCCCTACGAAACGCTCCGGATAGCCACCGCCGGGGCGGCCGAGTTTCTGGGCGCTACCAACGAGTTTGGCACCATCGCCGTGGGGCGCCGAGCGGACTTACTACTCGTAGATGGCAACCCGCTGGACGACGTGGGGGCGCTGCGAACGCTCAGTGGCGTGGTCTTGCGTGGTGAGTGGAGGCCAAGTCCCACCGGACCTCAGTTGCCATAGAAGTGAACTCTCTTTCCACGCCGTCTGCAAGACGAAATCTCAAAACGATAGGCAACACTTTTCCAATCATGTAGGTAAGACTTTTCCTCGGTATGGGAACCGGATCACCACTCGGTAACCCCTACGCCCCTCATTGGCGCCAGTCGCGTCCCCTCCGGTCCATGTCGATACTGCCCCCTGGCACAGGCGTTGCCCTCTCAAAGCGCACTTCCCCCGACCACATAGCCCCTCGGTCCAGGGCAAACCCCGTGAGAGCGGGGGACGCAAAGCCACGGGTCCTCACTGTAACAACAGCGGATGGCCGGGCTACCCGAAAAACGCAACTACCTCGCAGCGCCAGCCATCCTGCAGGCGCAGCCCGAGGAGGCACTTGATGCAGGTTTTGCCAGCTACCCTGCTGCGCCTTCAGACGAACCAAGCGACACCATGAGTGGATCGCCACCGTTCATGCTCGTCCAGATGGCTATGGCCAAGGCCGAAGCCCTCACGCGAGCCGAACGGTGGCAGACCGCCCTGGATGCCTACGCAGAGGCGATACGCCTCGCGGGAGACGACGGGCTCGGTCTGGCCACAGAGACCGACGCTCATCGGGGCGCGGCAATCGTCCAGATGCGGTGCCGCAATTGGGATGCGGCTGAAAACGAGCTGCTGAAGAGTCAAGCACTGGCGTCCGAGCTGAAGGACGATCGTCGCCTGGCTCTAGCAAAGAACGTTCGTGCTGCCGTCGCGTTTGAGCGCGGCGATTGGCCGGACGCTCACTTATTGTACGCGGCCGCGCGAGAGCATGCGGCCGCTTCCGGCAGTACGCGACTCCTCGCCCAGATCGACAACAACCAAGGGGCGCTCTGGTCGGCACTCGGCGAACAGAAGCGAGCAGAGGCGTGCCTCCGGCGCGCCCTCGAGCTGTTCGACGAGCTCGACAACCACCCGTGTGGCGCCCGGGCACTCAACAACCTCGGCATCGCGTTAGTCGCTCAAGGCCGCCTCTGGGAGGCGGACAACGTCTACGACCGGGCGACGCGCAAATGCAAACGGCAAGGCGATAGGACTCTGGCCGCGGAGGTCATGCTCAACCGAGCAGATCTCGCGTACAACCGAGGCAACGATCACCAAGCCCAGTCGCTCGCCGATCGCGCACGCGCGTTCGCTGAGCGTTTGGAGAACGTCGTCGTACAGGCGAGCGCGCTCCGAATCCTAGGTGGGGTCGCTCGGGTGGCCGGGGATCTGGAACTCGCCAAGCAGAGAATCGAAACGGCTATTCAGCTGAGCGAAGGCGGCACAGCCCCACTCGGTGAAGCCGAGGCATGGGCAGAGTTGGGCCAGCTGTTCATGGACCAAAATGACACTGAACGAGCTGAGCACGCCTGGCTGCGGGCTCAAACAATGTATCGCGATTGGGGGAACACGACTGAAGCTGATCGTCTCGATCAGCGGATCAGTTCCACCAAGCAGCAGTCGGAGGCCGCGGCATGATGACGCGCGAACCCAGACTTCGACCTCACACAGACGACCTTCATCAGACAAGGAGCACTCCAGTGACACGACGACGCAATGCAAACGACGAAAGGACTCAGGTGATGCGACACCAAGGCATGGCAAAACACCTATGGGTTGTCGCGGTCGCGCTTGGCTTTGCCGCCTGTGGGCAGGACAGCGGGCCACTGGCACCCACGGGTCACGAAACCGTGTCGAGTGCTCCGGCCGTTACGATCAACGGCGTCGAGCTGCTGCTCGCGCCAGGTTCGAGCCCGGCACAGATGGCTCGGTTTGGAAAGAAGGCTGGCAGCGGCAAGCGCGTCAAGTGTGCGACATATGATAGGCGGCTCATCAACAACACTGGCGGGGTGTTGCGGGTGTGTGGTGCCCAGTTGGAGATCCACTCGGGGTCGTTCCCACGTACCGAGCATCTGTGGATGGATACCGGAGATAGGCGGGACGATGGCCTCTGGTCGTACGAGTTCGGCCCTTCCAACATGACGTTCGCACCAACCCCCGCCACGCTCACGATCGAGGTCAAGGCCAACGACCTGAAGCGCTTGGGGATCGACCCAGACCAGTTGAGCGTCGCATTCGTGTCGAGCCCAAATCACTCTGACTGGGAAGTCGTCGGCGTCGATTACGATTGGGAGACCCAGACGATCTCGGCTCCGGTCAAGCACTTCTCACGCTACGCACTGTGCATCGAGTGAGTACGACGCATAAGACCATAAAGCGGGCCATCGATTGGCCCGAGCTGTCGCTCGACGCGATCGAGACGCGCATGCGGCAATTCTGGAGCGAGGGTCGTGGCGACGAAGCCAGCACGCTCGCCTGCCTGGGCTTGATCGCAGCCCGACGCCAGCACCAACCAGCGGAGAGAATCACCGCCTTCCTGAACCTGCTTGGAGCGGTCGCTTTCGAACAGGGCCAGCTGAGCGAGGCCAGGCAACGATTCTCAGAAGCACTTCAGATCGCGAGGAAGGCTGGAGCCGCCAAGAGCGAGGCGGCGGCGCTCAGCAACCTCGGCGCAATCGCCAACATCCGTGGTGAGTTTGCGGTTGCGCTTTGGAACTACCGTTGTGCGCGCTGGGCCTTCCAGCGCGCTAGCTCGACGAATGGCGAGGCGCGGGCACTGCAAAACATGGGAATGGTCCATGCGGACCTACGGCGGTGGAAAAGCGCCGCCGACTGCTATGAGAAGGCTCGCGACCTCGCCGTCGTCGCTGATGACCCCGAATTGATTACGATCATCACGCTGAACACGATCGAGGTGCACCTGAACACCGGGCACTTGGACCGCGCGCACGAGAGCTGCGATGATGCGATGCGACGTGCGACCGAGCTCGGTAACAAACGCTGCATCGCGGAAGCCTATCGCTACGAGGGAGAGATCCACCGACGGCTGGATGAGACCGATGAAGCGAAGCGCTCTGTGAACCGAGCGATATCGTTGAGTCACGAGGCCGGCGTTCCGCTGACCCAGGCGGAAGCGTTCCGGTCGATGGGCGAACTCCACTTGTCCCAGAACGACCGCCAGGCGGCCCTGGGAGCCTTCGGGCAAGCGTTCAAACTGTTCACCGGTCTCGACGCGGGACATGAACTAGCAGAAAGCGTTCTCATTCGGATCATCGAGCAGCTCTCGGCAGAGACCGAGAGCCGGGATCCCTACCTATACGGCCACTCCGCGAGGGTGGCGGACTTGGCGGTCGCGATAGCCGACGAACTGGAGTTGGATTGCAAGACCAAGAAGGCGATCCTCGTTGCCGGATATCTACACGACATCGGCAAGCTCGACGTCGACGCTGCGATCCTGACAAAGAAAGGTCAGCTCACCGCTCAAGAGCTGACCCACATCCGAGATCACGCCGCTTTTGGCGCCGCCCGATTGGCCAAGCTCGACCTGCCGTGGGATATCATCCCGATGGTCCGCCATCATCACGAACGGTTCGACGGAACTGGCTACCCCTGTCGGTTGGCAGGCGAGGAAATCCCTTTGGGCGCTCGGATTCTGTTGGTGTGCGACGTGTTCGAAGCGCTTACCGCCGATCGCCCGTATCGCTTAGCTTGGACCACTGAATGGGCGCTCCACTACATCGAGAGCTCAGCGGGACAGCTAAGCGATCCGAAAGTGATGGAGGCTTTCATGCGGGTGGTTAGAAAGCGCGGACTGACGACCGATCGTGACACGGTTGATTCGACATCGCAAAACGTCGCCCAAGCTCTGTCGATGATCGAAGAGCCCGAGAAGTTGAGGGCTATCGCGGGCGGCTAAGACGCGCTGACCAACGCCGCCTGTCCAATCCAGCGGTGTGGTTTCAAATTTGACCCGACTACGATTCAAGGCCACCAGCCGAACTGGCGAAACTTCGGCCCACCTCGTTCGACCCGAGGCGGCCAAGTGGCTGTTCGTCCTCGGCCACGGAGCTGGGGCCGGTATCAACCATCCGTTCATGGAGGCGATCGCGGCCTCGCTCGCCGATCATCGGATCGCCACCTTTCGATACAACTTCCCGTACATAGAGCGCGGCCGAAAGCGACCTGACCCGACCGCGGTACTGACTGCAACGGTGCGTTCGGCCGTAGCTGCCGCCGCAAACGAGGCGCCCGATCTACCGGTGCTGGCCGGTGGCAAGTCGATGGGTGGCAGGATGACATCGTTGGCGGCGTCCAAGACGCCGCTCGCAGAGGTCGCCGGGCTCGTCTTTCTAGGCTTTCCGCTTCATCCGATCGGGAAACCGGAGACCGACCGCGCCGAGCACCTGAAGCGCGTGGCGGCGCCGATGCTCCTCTTGCAGGGGACCCGCGACCGGCTGGCCGATCTAGGGCTCATCCACGAGGTCTGCACCCCCCTTGGAGCGCTCGCCACCCTACACGTTGTCGATGGCGCCGATCACGGCTTTCACGTTCTCCAGCGCTCCGGCCGCACCGACGACGAAGTGCTGGACGAGCTGGCCCAAGCAGTGGCAAACTGGACGCTCACCCTCGACGTGTCCTAACGGATAGGAGCCCCGTGCGCGTTTGGGCAGGAACCAGCGGCTACAGCTACAAGGAGTGGAAGGGCAACTTCTACCCCGAGGATCTCGACAACGATGAGATGCTCGGCTTCTACGCCGGCGAGCTCCCGGCGGTCGAGATCAACAACACCTTCTACCGCATGCCGA
>DAOWHI010000144.1 GCA_030641505.1 Gemmatimonadota bacterium
GCTCGCTACAGCTGATCGGCGAGGACCGGATCGACCACACGCCGCGCGACGAGCGGGTCAAGCTCAAGGTCGGCGAAGCGTTCGACATCGTCGCCGAGCGGCGCCAGACAGAGTACCGGAAGCTGGCCCCCGGGCTCTACGAGGAAGAGTTCGAAGTCGTCATCCGCAACCACAAGGACGAGCGGATCGTGGTCGAGATCGTCGAACCGCTGCCGAGCGACTGGACGATGCTGTCGAACACGCACGACTACGAGAAGCTCGACGCGTTTACCGTCCAGTTCGACGTGCCGATCGCGTCCCATGGCGAGGCCACGTTGAAGTACCGCGTCCGCATCAAATTCTAGAGCGGTCGGGGCGGGCTATCGCAAATAACCGCCCCGTGTCGGAAAATCCCCTTCTGGTCAGGCCTCAGGATCGGCTGAATCCCGAACCGTGAGTCGGCATCATCATTGCAGTCCGTGTATATTCCCCCGACTAGAATCTCACATTAGACCGTGTTTTCATTGACCTGAGAGGCCGCTTTGCTGACCAGTCGCATCCGTTTCGACGACAATCATCACGACGACATCGTTTACCCATCCGCGATCGGGTTCACCTTTGTTCATCTGGCCACTCTTGGAGCGCTTTGGTCGGGCGTGACGCCGACAGCCGTGGCGCTGTGCCTAGGTCTCTATTTTCTGCGGATGTTCGCCATCACGGCCGGGCTCCACCGCTACTTCTCGCACCGCAGTTTCGAGACCAGCCGTATTTTTCAGTTCGTGCTGGCGTTCCTAGGCCAGACATCGCTTCAACAAGGCGTTCTCTGGTGGTCGGCCAAGCACCGTCACCATCATAAGTACTCGGACATGCCGGAGGACGTTCATTCTCCGCGCCACCACGGGTTCTTGTTCGCTCATCTGGGTTGGATCTTCGCTGTGCGCCGTGGGCAGGCCGATTACGATCTGGTCAAGGATCTGAGCCGGTACCCGGAGCTCCGGTGGCTCGACAAACACAAGCATCTGCCGGGTGTGCTGTTGGGCATCGTGTGTTTCCTGTTCGCCGGTTGGCCGGGTTTGTTTGTCGGCTTCTTCCTGAGCACCGTGTTTGTCTACCACGGAGCGTTCGCGATCAACTCGCTGGCCCACGTTTTCGGTCGCCAGCGCTACCTGACTGGCGACGACAGCCGCAACAACTGGCTCCTGGCGTTGATCACCATGGGTGAGGGGTGGCACAACAACCATCACTATTACCAGGTCGCTACTCGTCAGGGTTGGCGGTGGTGGGAGATCGATGTCACTTACTACATCTTGAAGCTCTTGTCGTGGGTGGGTCTGGTATGGGATTTGAAAGGACCCCCAAGCGACGTGCTCGAAGGCGAGCGCCGACTCCCGCGCCGGGCGATTGAGCAGGTGGCGCACGAATTGGCGGCGACGTTCCCAATCGAACGCATCGCGGAGCAGGTACGCGCCACCTGGTTGCAACGGCCGAGTCTGGAGGAGGTCGCGGCGACGGCGCCCAAGGCCAAGGCGCGACTCGAGTCGCTGCTCAGGGACGTATCGGTTCCGCACCCACAGCTCCCCTCGGTCGACGATCTTCGCCGTCGAGCTCGATCGATGGCGCCCTGTACGCCATCGCTCGAAGAAGTCGCTGAGCGGGCCAGGGAGGTTGTGATCGAAGCGGTTTCGGCCCGCTTGATCGCCGAGCTTCAACCCGCCACCGCGTAGCGAGTCAACATGGATTGGTCGTTCACCGACGAGCAGAAGGAGCTTCGTCGTACCGCGAAGCGCTTCGTCGATGAGGAACTGCGGCCGGTCGCCGACCAGATCGATAAAGAAAACGCCGTTCCCCCACACTTCATTTGATGACTGGGTGGACTGCGTTTCCGCGGCGTCGCCTTTCCGCCCGAGTACGATGGCGTCGGAATGGGCGAGCTCGGGTATGTCATCATGCAAGAGGAGATCAGCCGCGCCTGCGCTTCGACTGCGACGTTCATCGGCGCTCATCAGTCGATTGGTGCGATGACGATCTACAAGTTCGGAACGGAAGCGCAAAAGAAGAAGTACCTGCCGTCGCTCGCGCGTGGTGAGACGATCGGCGCTTACGCTCTCACCGAACCCGAGTCTGGATCCGACGCGATGGGGATGAAAACGACGGCGGTTCTCAAAGGCGACAAGTACATCGTCAATGGCACCAAGATCTGGATCACCAACGGTGGATTGGCAGATGTGGTGGCGATGTTCTGCAACGTCGACGGCGAGACCGAGGACGACTCGGGACCGGCGGCGTTCATTGTTGAACGGTCGTTCCCCGGGTATTCCGTTGGAAAGACCGAAGAGAAGATGGGAATCCGGGGTTCCAACACCTGTGAGCTGATCTTTGAAGACATGGAGGTGCCGGCCGAGAACCTGGTCGGCAAGATCGGCCAAGGGGCGCGCATCGCGTTCGGCGTTCTCGATGTCGGGCGATTGGGGCTGGCTGCGGCGACGTTGGGCGCGGCCAAAGACGCCATCGACCGCTGTGTCCAATACGCGGGCGAGCGGCACGCTTTCGGACAGCCGATCGGCAAGTTCCAGGCGGTTCAGTTCATGATCGCGGAGATGGCTGGCGACACATACGCGATGGAGAATATGGTCTACCGAACCGCGTGGATGTGCGATGAGGGGATGCGATTCAGCCGAGAGTCGGCGATCTGCAAGTACTTCTGCTCCGAAGGTCTCGACCGGATCGTCGACAAGGCGGTCCAGATCCATGGAGGTATGGGTTACTCCGCCGAAATGTGGCCCGAGCGCTTCTACCGCGACTCGCGGATCAACCGGATCTTCGAAGGCACCAATGAAATACAGCGCGTCGTCATCGCGCGTGACGTGCTGAAGAACGGCGGCTACTGACGCCGGTGTACCGCAGCTCTTCGGCTCGGATCGCGCTGCTTATCGGGATCGCGATGGGGGTTGGGTGTCGCGAGCAGGAGTCGCCGATGCCACGCGCCCTGGGTGGCGAGCTTCGGGTGAGCGCCGACTCGACCGCGATTCTGCTCGGTCCCGACGTGCTTTTCGATGGCAATCGGTCTGGCGTCGGAGCGGGCGATACGCCAGTCCGATTCACTCACGTCGCCGCCTCGCCAGACTCATCACACATCGTATACGCTACCGTCGCTGGCCGACTCGGGGTTTGGTCGCGTCTATCTCAATCGGCGACGGAGATCGCGACGTTCGAGAACGGTCGGCTCGACAGTTTGGCGTGGGCGCCGGCTGGACCGTTTCTCGCCTACCAGATGACCGACCAGGACGGGCACGCCCGAACCGGGATCTATAGCGCCCGGTCGGGAAGGACAGCTCCGCACCCCGTCGCCGGGTGGCTCGACCGTCACGGCCAAAGCACCGTGTTACGCGAATGGGTCGATCATCAACGATTGAGGCTGGGGGTCGCGCCGAGCCGAGACCCGCAGGACGGTCTGGACTATCTATGGGATCCGGTCAACGCGATGTTTGCGGTCGAGGCGCACCTGGAGCCACTGGCCGAGAGTTCGCCACCGGGAGCGCGGCTCGAGCGCGGCGGGGTGTTCTCTGTCGATCTGCTGGGTGACGCCATACCCGAGTCGGTGGCGTTGTACCGGTCGGCGGAAGGCGCGCTCTCGGCGTTGCTGCTCGAACAGCGCGTAGACGGATACCGGGTGCGATCCACCGAACCGCTGCTGGAGCTCGATGTGTTGGGTTTCGACGCCTGGGAGAACGTCTCGGGTGGTGCCGGGTTGCGGTTGGTTTCCGAGCTCGGCGGCCGCCCGGTCCTGCTGCTGACCTTTCCTTCCTCGCGACCGCCGCTGAGCGCGATCGGCCTGTTTCGAGTCGACGCCGGTGGACGGCTAGTGGCCATAGACGCGGTGACGAGCAGTGGTTCACAGCCGGCTTTCTTTTTCGACGGTCAGACAGCCGTGGGCTCGGCCGAGATGGGTTTGCTCGATTTGGATGGCGACGGCGATTTCGAGGTCGTGGCTGCGAGCGGACGTCTGGAAGGACAGGCTCCCGAGCGACGCATCGCTTGGCGAACGAGCGTGTTTCGGTGGACCAATGGCCAGCTCATGCTGGCGCCCGACCTCGAGCCGGCGGCGCTGGAGCGGATCGAGCGCCTCACCGGCGGTAGTGTGGAGGACGGCTGACGAAGAGCGGCTCCAAGCTCGTCCTGGCGTTGATCGGTTTCGGCTTGGGTGTCGCGATCCTGCGAACGGTGTGCGTTCCGGTGGGCTCGTTTCGCTCCGGTGTCGACCGGCTCGAGTGGGGGATGCCCGCTGACAGCGTGCTCGCGATTCTGGGCCTGCCCAACCGCATTTGTACTCACCCGACCGTGATTCACCTGGAACTCGTTGACACCGACACCGCGAAATTGGCCAGCGTCCTCGAGCGGAGCACCGCCGAACGATGGGTTTACGCCAAGCGGCCGCCCCGACGACCCGTGCCGCGAATCGCCGATCCTGGGTGCCGCGCTCCCGCTGGGGCCACCGAGTTGGGGTACGACGATCAGCGGCGACTGCGGTGGCGTTTGCGAGAGGCCGGTCGAACGTCGGTCGAGATCGACCCCGACCTCGTCCATGGACCGCAATAGCGGTGGTGGTTGACACGCGCGCCCCGGCATCTATCATCCGGGGAGTGACTGAATCGAACTTCACCCAGGTTCTTCGTGAACTCGATGCGTTGGAAGCCGAAATCGAGGCCATCCGCGCGGCTGTCGATGAGGGCGAAGAGACGTTCTCGGCCGCGCCCACCGCCCGCGAGACGGCGCTCAGACACCTCGAGGGCGCGATGCTCCATACGGTGGTTTCTGCGCGGGCGCTGGTCAAAGGCGCCCAGTGGGAAGAGCCCGAGGACAATCTCGACGTGATCGAGACGCTGGCCGAGCACGACGTCGTTCCTGGACGGGTCGGCGCCACCTTGGTCGGCTTGACTGAGTACGCGACCAACCATGCAGACGACTCCGGGTGGGAGGCAGAGGAAGACGCGACGAGCGCCTTTGAGCGACTATCGGAAGGCGTCGACGCGCTAGCCGAGTACCAGGAGTACGTGCACCACTTCCTGAGAGAATGGGAGCAGTAGTCCGAGAGACTGCGCCCCCCACACCGCCACGCGCCGACCTTGAGCGGATCTGGCCCTATATCCCAGGCCGGCACCGAACAGAGATCATGCGCGATTACGGTGTCCGGGACGTGCTCAAGCTTGCGTCGAACGAGAACCCCCTGGGACCGTCGCCACGCGCGGTCGCGGCGATCGCCGGCCTGGGCAGTCAAGCACACCAATATCCCGACAGTCAAGCGGTGGCGTTGCGCGCCGCGCTCGCCGATCGTCACGGCGTTTCGCCGGAGCAAATCGTCATCGGCAACGGCTCGGTAGAGTGCATCGACCTGGTAGCGCGGGCGTTCCTCCGCCCCGGCGACCAAGCGATCGTCGGCTTCCCCTCCTTCCCACGGTTTCAAATCGCCTGTCAGGTCGTCGGTTGCGAAGCGATCGTGGCACCCCATCAGGATTGGCGATTCGATTTGGATGGCGTAGTCAGCGCAGTTGGCGACTCGACCCGGGTGGTGTTTGTCGACAACCCCTGCAATCCGACCGGAACGCACATTGGGCCGGACGACCTGGCCACGTTTCTCGATCGGCTGCCGCCCGAGCTGCTTGTCGTGCTCGATGAGGCGTACCACGAGTTCGTTCCCCGGGAGCTGTTGTTGCCGGATGAGATCGAGCGGATCGAGCGCGGTGAGAACCTGGTCCTCTTGAGGACGTTCTCGAAAGCGTACGGACTGGCCGGATTACGAATCGGCTATGCGATCACCCGCGCCGAGACGGCGCGGGCGATGAATCGGGTGCGAGAGGCGTTCAACGCCAGTGTTTATGCTCAGGCGGCTGCGCTGGCCGCGCTTGACGATCAGGGCCACGTCCGCGATGTGGTCGAGTCGGTATCAACCGAGCGCGACTGGCTGGCTGGGGAGTTGGCACGGCTCGGCTTCCCGACCATCGCCTCGGAGACAAACTTCCTCTTCACCGAGCTCGGTCCGGACGCTGCGGGTTTGAATCAGGGGCTCCTCGAGCGCGGGATCATCGTGCGACCGATGTATGCGCCCGGCATCGAGACGTGGGCGCGCATCTCGATTCCCCAACGCGCCGACGGTCAACGGCTGATCAGCGCCCTGGAAGAGCTGGTCGTATGACGCGTGTGGCGTTGATCGGCGGCGATGGCGTGGGCCCCGAGGTCGTGGCGGTCGCGCGTCGCGCCTTGGAGGTGGCCGGCGAGCAGGCCGGGGTCGAGTACGCGTTCGAGTCGTTTCCGTTGGGCGCCGAGCACTACCTCGAGACCGGTCAGACCCTACCAGACGACGCGTTCAGGCGGTTGAAGAGCGAGTTCGACGCGATCCTGTTGGGTGCGGTTGGTGACCCCCGTGTCGAGGACGACTCACACGCGCTCGACATTCTGCTGGGGCTCAGGTTCAGGCTGGATCTCTATATCAATTTTCGTCCCGCGCGTCTGCTACATCCCGACCTGTGCCCGCTTCGACCGCGGCCTGACGGCGCCGAGCGAGCGATTGACTTGGTGGTATTTCGCGAGAACACCGAAGGCCCATACGTCGGCATGGGCGGAAGCTTTAAGCGCGATACACGTGACGAGGTGTCGATCAACGAAGACGTGAATACGTACCGCGGTGTCAAACGAATCGTGCAGGCGGCGTTCGACTTCGCCGTCGAACGCGGTCATAAGCGGGTGACGATGTGTGACAAGGCGAACGCCATGCCGCACGCGCACGGTTTGTGGCGTCGCGTGTTCGCCGAGGTCGCGGCCGACTACCCGTTTATCGAAACCGAGGCCGAGTATGTCGATGCGTTGATGATGAAGCTGGTTCAGTACCCCGAGCGGTATCGCGTCATCGTGACGAGCAATCTGCTCGGCGATATCGTGTCCGATCTGACGGCGGCGTTAGTCGGCGGTCTCGGTGTGGCGGCGTCGGCGAACCTGCACGCTGGACGAGTCGGCATGTTCGAGCCGGTGCACGGTTCGGCGCCGGATCTGGCGGATACCGGAACGGCCAACCCGATGGCGGCGGTTCTCGCCGCGGCGCTGCTCGCCGAGTACACCGGTGACCTGGCAGTCGCCCGAGCGCTGGAATCAGCAGTCGTCGATGCGCTCGCCGAGGGGGTACGAACCCCAGACCTCGGGGGCGTCGGGTCGACAGCCTCAGTCGGCGATTGGATCTGCGACCGACTTCAAGCGGGGTAGAAGTGGTGCCACGGCTCAACGGGTTCGGGCGCCCCCCGGTGAGGCTGTGTTGCTGCGCAGCAAGCAGAGACCCCGCAGGGGCGAAGCCCCGAGGAGGCTCTGCGACGCGGAGCGCCGGCCGAGTTGGGGGGCGCCCGAATCCATGAGACCGCTGGATTTGCTACACGCCGAGGAGTCACCAACACCGCTCGAGTGGGCCGGCTGGGTGTTGCTCGCGGTCCTGACGGCGACGATCCTGGCGCTGGCGATCTTCCGGCCCACCGACCCTGGCGCGATCGTCAACGAGATCCGGCTGGCGGCCGGGTTCGATCGATACCAAGCCGCAATGAACGAAGGCGATCGGCTCTTCAGCCGGGCGACCGCCGACTTCCGGATGGCCGTGCGCACTGACGACGACCGGTCGGCCGAGTACGCCATGGTGGCTGAGGCCGAGCAGCGCTTCCTGACCGCGCGCAGTGAGGCCGAGGGGTTCGGCGAAGATCAGCGGGCTCAGATCCGGTTGCTCGAGCTCTACTACTCGTGGGCCCAAGCGCGCTACTTGGACGGCACCGGCGAGTGGTATCGCCGAAACGACCGCACCATACTGGAGCGCGCGCGCGAGCTGGCCGAGCGAGGACTGGCGCTCCCCAACATCACCGGCAGCCAACGCGAGCGCATGTCGGACCTCAAGACGCGCATCGACCGCGCGATCACGCCTTGGCCGATTCTGTAATGACAGCTCACGTGTCACGCCGGACAGCCCTCGGAGTTTGCCTCGTCCTGGCGTCGGCCACACTGCTCGGCGGGCTCGACCTGCCGGCGCGTGGCTACGCGGCGTTTCAGTTCGCGCCGTTTGGGCTGGTCGCTGGTCTCCTCGGGATCGTGTACGTCTTCGCGCTTTCCAATCGCGGGTTGATCCGGCTGGGGGTTGAGTGGCATAGGATGTTGTTGATCGCGTACTGGGTGACCGCGACCGCGACCGCGTTTCGAATCCTGTTGCCCCCGCCGGGTTTGGTGCAGGTAGGTCTGGCGGTGAGCGCGGCGGTCGCGGCGGCCATCATCGTCAGTCGCCCGAGCCGTGAGAGTGCGGTGGTGTGGATGGGGATCGTGGCGGTGACGCTGGCGGTCATCAAGTTCGCGCTGGTGCCGCTCTTCGAAGCGCGATCGGGGCTCCCTGATTGGGGCCCGTTTCAGCTTGGGCGGACCGCCGACGCGGTGCGCGATCTGTTCGTCGCTTACACCCCCCAGCGACCGGCCACGCAAGCGATCCACTTCGGTTCATTGGTTTGCTACGCGGTCGCCCTTTGGATCCAGTGGGACCGGACATCGTCTGTTGACGGTACTGTCGGGTAGGCTCACCTTCTCCGCTGGAAAAGCGCCGGTTATTCAATAGGAGAAATCAAATGAAGCTCGATCGCGAAGACATCGTCCTCGCCGCCGGGGTCCGAACGCCGTTCGGCGCGTTTGGCGGGGCACTCAAGGGGATTTCTGCGAACGATCTCGGAGTTCAGGTAGCCAAAGCGGCGATCGCTCGCTCCGGTTTTGCCGTTGGCGACATCGACCATGTCATCTTCGGCAACGCAC
>DAOWHI010000160.1 GCA_030641505.1 Gemmatimonadota bacterium
GCGATCTGGCCGTGACAGGCGGCACACTCCTCCGGGACGGTGGGAGGCTCGGGCATGTGCGGGTCGTGGCACGACATGCAGGGTGTCAGCGCGTTGTGCGTGACCGGGTCGATCTGCGGAAACCCGGTTGGGCGCGACGGATCGTATCCGTGGCACAGGGGACAGAATCCACGTTCTCTCGGAGCCGGTGGCTTCTCGTCGAGGGGGGCCTTCGCGTGGGCGGCCGCGGGGCCGTGACACACCTCGCACACCACTCCCCGGTGATTGGATGCGAGCCTTCGCTCGGCTATTCCTCGATGGCAGGTCGAGCAGACCTCGTGGCCGGCGTACTTGATCTCGTGGGCGACGACCGCATCCACCGCGGCGGCGCGGTATGGACCCTCATCACCAAAAGTCTCGGGAACGAGAAAGATTCGAGCGGCCACGAACGCGACCACGATCAGCGCGAATATCGCAGCAAGGCGGATAGCCTGATGTGGCATGGCAGCCCGCTTCCTTTGAGTCCACCGGTTGTACTAGCCGTTCGTCTGACTCAGCCTAACGGCCCCCGCTCATCCGTCGTGTCAGAGAAATACCGCGCTCGGGTGTAGGGATTTCCACGCGACCGCCGGCCCACGGCGTCGAGCCTGGCGTTCTTTGGATCGAGCACATACGCTGTAGAAACTTTTAATTGTGGAACTTGGAACATGGGTTGCCTGCTTGGGCATTGAACCTGGTTTCTTGAGGGGAGATAGGGATGTTCGGTAGGGTGATCGTTCCGCCCGTGCTCTTCGGGGCGGCACTTTCGATCGGGTGTGTCACCGGCGGCGAGGATCCCTCCGAGATCCGCATCCGCAACGTCAGTGGATTTGACTACGACGGTCTTCAGGTAGGCGAGGAAACGTACGGCAGGTTGCCGGCCGGCGCTGAGACCCGGTATCGTGAGTTTGGTACCGCTTACCGTTACAACTACGTCCGGCTCGAGGTCGAGGGAGATGAGATGATTCTCCAACCGACCGACTACGTCGGCGAAACGCTGCTCGGTCCCGGGCGGTTCACCTATGAAGTGAGTGTGGTCGACCGTGCAGCGGGTCAGCTCGACATCCAAGCTGTCGAAGACTGAGCGGCTCGCCCGCGCAAGCGCATATTGCGTTCTGGGCGTTGCGCTTGTCATTTGTCAGCTCATGTTGGATCTGAAGTCGCTGGCGGCGCAGGCCGATGGGGCGGGGGAGAGCGGTAGGGCTCCTGAGTTGACTCTCGACGCTCAGTTCCGCACGCGAAGCGAGCACTGGACCGACTTCGGTTTCGGCTCGGGTCCAGAACGGGACGACACGTTTGTCCTGGGCCGGATCATGCTGGGCGCGGAGCTTCGCTTAGGCCCTCATTTTCGGAGTTACGTCCAGGCTCGATCGTCATTTCTGACGGATCGAGACCTCCCAGGCGGAAAGCGAGCCCTCGATGCAGATCATCTCGATCTGCAAAACGCGTTCGTTGATTTGGTAATCGCGCTTGAGAAAAGCTTCACCGTGACGGTCAGAACCGGTCGGCAGGAGCTCCTGTTCGGACGGCAGCGGCTGGTGAGCCCGCTCGACTGGGCCAATACACGGCGCACATTCGACGGTGCGCGGGCTATACTCAGCACTGGTGAGTGGAAAGTCCACGCTTTCTTTGTCAGACCGGTGTTGGTTGAGAAGTCGGAGTTTAACTCCAGTGACGACAACACCGACTTCTTCGGCGTCCACGCCAGCCATCCTGTGCCCGCACGAGGGTTTGAGTACGACCTGTACTGGCTGGCTCTCGACCGAGCATCGGTCTCGTTCAATGAGACCACGGGGCATGAACGCCGCCATACCTTCGGTTTTCGTCTAAACGGCAAAGTTCGAGACACGGGCTGGGACTACGACGGTGAGGTCGCCTATCAGATTGGCGATGTCTCGGACGCCGATATCTCAGCGTTCATGATTGGCACCGTGCTTGGGCACACGTTCTCGGGGACAGCGATGACTCCGCGTCTTCATGCTGGGTTCGATGCTGGAAGCGGGGATGACGCTCGGGGCGGGGACGTCGGCACGTTCAACCAACTCTTTCCCCTCGGTCACGCTTATTTGGGATGGATCGATGTGATCGGGCGGCAGAATGTCGTAGCGATCAACAGTGGGATCCGGGTGGAGCCACTCGCGCGTCTCACGATCACGCTGACGGGACATCGGTTCTGGCGAGCGAGCGATGAGGACGCTCTTTACAACGCGGGTGGTGGGGTTGTGAGGCGACCCGAGCCGGATGGATCGAAAGCGGTGGGAAGCGAGTTGGACTTCCTGGCTCGCTACAAGTTCCACCCGACGCTGACGGGGCTTCTGGGTTACAGCCGGTTTTTTGCCGACCAGTTCATCGAAGAGACGGGAGAGGACGAGGATCCCCAGTTCTTTTATCTGTCGTTGGAGTGGAAGCCGCGCAAGGTCAAGCTTTTCGGTGATTGAGTTGAGCCGGCGAAGGCTCCTTTCCTCAATCTGCCTGCTGGTTCTCGTTGTCACTCCTGGTTCCGCACAGTCCCAGGCGATTCAGGGGACTCATGAGATCGTGGAGTTGACGATTGGGGTGTACGCGGCCAAACCAATTTTTGGTGGCGCCCGGGCAGCGATCGTAATCAACGACGATGGAGTACTGATCGTCGATAGCCACAGCACGCCGGCCTCAGCGAGATCGTTGATCGACGAGGTGCGGCGCCTGACTGACCAACCGATCCGGTACGTCGTCAACACGCATTGGCACGTCGATCACCACGGTGGCAACCCCGCCTACTACGAGGTTTTCCCGGATGGGGTGGAGTTCATTTCACATCATCTCACCCGCGAGGACATACCCACGCTCGGGATTGAGCAACACCGCGAGATGCTCGGTTTTTGGAACCTCGAGGCCGCCGAAGAAAGACTGTCATCGGGGGTCAACCAGCACGGAGACCCTCTGACCGAGGCGCAGACAACGCAGATCAAAGCGTTTATCGAGGATCAGCTCACGTATCTGGAGCGCGCCCGGGAGCCGGATTTCGAATTCAGCACGCTTCCCAACATGACGTTCGCCCACAGTTTGATCCTTCATGAGACTCCCCACCCGGTTCACGTCTTGTACTTTTCGAAGGCCCACACACGTGGCGACGTGGTTGTGTATCTGCCCAACGACAGGATCTTGATCGTCGGGGATATTCTGACTCAGCCCATTTTGTGGACGTGGTCCTCGTATCCAGCCGAGTACATCGAGACGCTAGAGCAGATAGAGAAGCTCGACTTCGAGAAGATTGTTGTTGGCCACGGCGACGATTATCTGGAGGGTAAGGACTACCTGCTCTTGGTTACCGAAGTTCTCCGCACCCTGGTGGCTCATGTGAATCGTGGAGTCGCTGATAGCCTGACGCTGGAAGCGATCGGAGCAGCCGCCAGCGTCGATGGCGCGATTCAATCTTTTCGTACTCGGATGGTCAAACCAGACGAGGACGAGCTGTTTGACAGCTTCGTGGGCTGGACTGTCGAGCGCGCCTACCTTGAGGCGACTGGACAACTCGAATAATCCTGTCCGATAGAAGGGAGGGCACATGATCGTCCATCTCTTGCTTGGGGCTGCGATCGGAGCCATAGTTGGTCTGGTGCTCGGCAGCCTTTGGAAAGGGGCGCTCATAGGAGCCGCCATCGCGGGCGGAATCCACTGGTGGCGCGGTCGTGCGACGCCTACGGCTTCCTAGGGCCCTACACGTGGATCTAAACCGCGGCCCCCTGGTTGTTTCGGCAGTGCTTTGCTTATGTGCCAACGGCTCCATTAGCGCGCAAACCCCCGACGACCAAGTGCTTCAAAACCCGGATGGGCTGGTGAGGCACATCTACGATCTGGTCACATTCCAGGCCGGTACGACCCCTGATTGGGATAGGGTCAGATCCATGTTCATCGACGATGCCGTCATCGTTCTGCGCACCAGCAAGGACAGCACAACGGTATTTTCCGTAGATGGTTTTGTCGACGATTTTGTGGCCTTCATTGAGCGGGCCAATGCCGAGCGCACGGGGTTTA
>DAOWHI010000116.1 GCA_030641505.1 Gemmatimonadota bacterium
CGACGTTCGCCGATAGCCTGCACGACCTCGATCCATTTGGGCTCCGATCCGGCCCGCCAATCGAACCGGACACCACGAACGTGCGCGATCGATCCGAGCGAGAAGGCGCTCAGCGAGGCGGTCAGCGGCGATAGGCTCGCCCAGGTGACGCGCGCGGCGGCTACGCCGGTCCGTAAACATCACAGCACGGTGAAAGCGATACTGCGCCGGCTCGAGGCCAGTTACTCCGACGTCACGACCGCGCTTGACTATCGCTCGCCATTTCAGCTGCTCGTGGCGACCGTACTTTCCGCACAGTGCACTGACGTTCGCGTCAACGCCGTCACACCGGCTCTGTTTCGTGACTATCCCGACGCAGGGTCGTTCCTGGATCTCGATCAGCGGAGGCTCGAACGCTACATAAAGACCTGTGGTCTGTTCCGGAGCAAGGCTCGCAACCTGCTGGCCGCCAGTCGCATCCTGGTCGAGGAGTTCGATGGTCACGTGCCGAGCACGAGGAGCGAGCTCATGCGCCTGCCGGGAGTCGGTCGCAAGACAGCCAACGTTGTGCTCGCCAGTGCGTTTGGTGCTGATACGATCGCCGTCGACACGCACGTTTTTCGCGTCTCGCGCCGTTTGGGTTTGGCGCACGGGAATACACCGGCCGAGGTCGAGGCGGAGCTCATGGATGTTCTTCCACAGAGCGCTTGGTCGTCCACGCACTATCGTCTGATTCTCCACGGCCGACAAACGTGCAAAGCTCAACGTCCGCTCTGCGATCAGTGCCCGCTCACTCGGTGGTGCGACTATTACGAGAACGTCGTGAGGACGGGCGCGCCGAGCGCACGGAGACGCGCTAGCGTCGGCTAACTCGCCACCCTTAGCTTCCCGCTCAACATGCACGAAAGCGCTCCGATTCTCGTCCGCATGGTTGCGGTCGCCATCGGGGTCGGGATCCTGGCGCAAGTGGTCGCCGGGCGGGCCCGACTCCCGAGCATCGTGTTCTTGCTCGCGTTCGGCGTGCTGGTGGGGCCGGACGGTCTGGGATGGATCGAGCCCGACGCCTTCGGAATCGGCCTTCAAGCGATCGTCACCGTTGCCGTAGCGCTGATCCTGTTCGAGGGCGGGCTCGAGTTGAGGCTGCTCGATCTGGCTGTGGTCGGGGGCACGATCCGCAACCTGGTCACCATCGGCGCCGGCATCACCGTCGTCGGTGCGGCTGCTGCCGCCCACTATCTGGCAGGCTTCGCCTGGCCATTGGCTTTTCTGTTCGGGGCCATCGTCAGCGTGACCGGGCCGACGGTCATTACCCCGCTGCTCGACCGCGTCCGGGTCACTCGGCGAATCGACACGATTCTCCGCGGCGAGGGCATCCTGATCGATCCGGTGGGGGCGATCCTCGCCGTGGTGGTGCTCCACATCATCCTCTCGGCCGAGGCGTCGGTATGGCTGGCGTTCACCGACTTCGCGTCGCGGCTCATGGTCGGTCTGGTGATCGGGTTGACCGGCGGGTGGTCACTGGGGCGCGTGCTCCGGCTCAAAGGCGTGTTCGCCGACGAGCTCAAGAACCTGGTCGTTCTGGCTTGGGTGTTGGTGCTGTTCGCTCTCGCCGAGGCGCTGGCCAGCGAGTCGGGGCTGGCGGCGGTGGTGATCGCCGGCATGGCGGTCCGCCGGGAATCGATTCCGCGAGAGAACCAGCTCCGCCGCTTCAAGGGCGAGCTCAGCGTTCTGTTCATCTCGATGTTGTTCATCATGTTGTCGGCTCACCTGCCGCTCGCGACGCTGGCGGCGGTCGGTTGGTCCGGCGTGTGGACCGTTGTCGTGCTGATGCTCGTCGTTCGCACGGCCTCGGTGTTGGTCTGCACCTGGGGTCGCAACATCCCTTGGCGCGAGCGGTTGTTCCTGATGTGGATCTCACCCCGCGGCGTGGTGGCGATCTCGATCGCGTCGTTTATCGCTTTGCGCATGGAGACCGGATCGCCGGAGCTCGTTGAGGCGGGGTTGACGGGGCTCGATGGTGAACGCCTACTGGCCCTCGTGTTCCTGACGATCGCGATTACCGTCGTCGTTCAGGGATTGACCGCCGGAGCGGTGGCGCGAGCGCTCGGGGTGGACGCCGAGGCCGGTCGCTACGCGATCGTTGTAGGGGCCAACCCGCTCGGTCGCAAGGTCGGGGCGTTGTTGCGCGATCACGGGTGGGACTCTTTATTAGTCGATACGAACCCCAGAAACGTGCGTCGTGCGCGGGCCGAGGGATTGGTCGCGCGGGTCGGCAACGTTCTCGATCAACAAGTGCAGGAAGAAGCGCAGATGGAAAGCGCTACGGCGCTTGTCGCCGTGACCGCCAACCAAGCGGTCAACTTCCTCGTGGGGCAGATCGCGCTCGACGAGTACCATGTTCCCGCGGTGTATCCGGTTCTCATCGATGCGGAAAAGGGCGTCGGCGAGAAACTGGTCGAGGACGCCGGCGCCGAGTTGGCTTTCGGCAGGCCGCTCGAAGTGGAAGATTGGAACCGGTACCTCGATCGAGATACGGTCCGCCAGGCTGTCTTGTCGCTCGGCGAATCGCCACCCGATGGGCCACTCGGTGAGCTCGATCTGCCGGAGGGCGTGTTGCCGGTCCTGACCTTGCGTGGTGATCGCTCGTACATCTGCCA
>DAOWHI010000205.1 GCA_030641505.1 Gemmatimonadota bacterium
GACGAGATAAGTACCGTCGATTGGCTTCCGCCGGGTCCGGTCGAGATCGGGATGACTGCTGGGGCGTCGACGCCCAACAGCAAGGTCGGCGAAACGATCGAACGCCTGTTGGCCTGCCGCGGTCACACGGTCCCGGCGGTAGGCTAGTCCGAGGTCGAAACAGTGATCGGGTCGTTCATGCACCAGCTCGAACGACGCCTGGCAGCGCGTGACACGGAGCGACAGCCTCACGCCTTTGACTTGGGATTGGAGTATCTCGAGCCTGCACCGTCGCCGGGCCCGGATCCGGCCAGGACGCTTCTCCAGTGGGCGCGCGACGTCGTCGAAGACCCAACCCGCTTTTTTGTCGACCCCGGCCGGCCCCCGTTTGCTGAGGAAATCGGCGATGATCGAGTTCGGTTTCCGAGCGCGGTGCGCACGTCCGACGCGAGCAACAACTGGGTGTCACTGCGGTTGTT
Organism: Gemmatimonadota bacterium; assembly: GCA_030641505.1. Taxonomy (GTDB): domain Bacteria; phylum Gemmatimonadota; class Gemmatimonadetes; order JACCXV01; family JAHWKZ01; genus CAMYLR01. The sequence goes on from DAOWHI010000205.1 coordinate 459, forward strand.
CAGAAGCGATCGTGCGACACGGCGTGCGATGGTTGTCTTACCCCAGTGGAATGCCGACCCCGAGAGCCACGTCGGGTTGTGCCGGATGCTGGCCGAACGCGGGATCACCGCGGCTCGACTGACGCTACCGTTCCACGAGGACAGGAGTCCGTACGAAGGCGCTCGAGCCGACATGGCCGTCAGCGCCAACATCGGTCGCACGTTACGCGTGAGTCAGCAGGCGGTGAGCGACGTTCGTCGCGCGCGGGCGTGGCTCGAGCAGCGTGGATACCACCGAATCGGCATCATCGGCACCAGCCTGGGGTCGTGCATCAGCTTTTTGGCGCTGGCGCAGGAACCGGCGTTCAAGGTGGGAGTGCTGCACCACGTCTCGAGCTACTTCGGGGACGTCGTTTGGCGCGGGATCTCGACGCGACATGTCAGGGACGAACTGGAACGTCATTGCTCGCAAGCCGCGGTGCGGCGTTTCTGGGCGCCGATCAGCCCTATCCACTTCGTGAATCAGGTCTCGAGGCAGACCCACACGCTCATCCTCACGGGTCGCTACGATCTCACGTTTCCCTATGATCTATCGCAGGGCTTCCACCGCGCTTTCCGGCAATACGGGTTGCCACATCAGGTGGTCGTGGTGCCGTGGGGTCATTACATGAGCGGCGTATTCCCGTTCAATGCAATTATGGTGTGGCGCGTTCTACGCTACTTGGACGAGCGGTTGTAAGTGGTACTGGGACGCCGGCTGGTGACCGGCGTCCGCGGGAATTACGACAGTTTGGCGGCGTAGCCGGGCTCGAAGGGATAAACGAGCTCGTCGGCGGGAAGTTGTCTGACGGTGTCGTTCTCGAAGTGCTTGACGGAGGTGTCATCCACCTTTTCGTACACCTGACTGACGATCGTTCGTTCTTGAATCTCACTCGCCAGAAGGAGCGTGTCCCCGGTGTCCATATCGCGCAGTGTCTTCGGTTCCATCGTGTTCGTATCCCCCCTGTTTAATCCTGTTCACGGGCTCTCGACGTGGGGCGAAACTAGTCCTGTGGTATCAGCCGGACAACCGGTTGCTCATGATTGATCGATTCCTACCTTAAGTATCGAACGCTGCGATGGGTCGGGCTCGCGTCGATTGACGGGGAGCGGATGGGGTCTGGTGGCCTCTGCGGTCTTCAAAACCGTCATCGGGCGCGCATGCCGCGTCCGAGGTGGGTTCGATTCCCACACGTTCCCGCCATCGTCAAAGCGGGGTTGCCCCCGATTCCCGGAACACACGGTATTGGTCTCGGGTTGTACCGTGCACGGTGGTTTCCGATCTTGCAGGCGCCCCATCGCGACCGCTGAGCGAGGAAGAATGATATCGAGTGCGAGCACCGCGCGATTCCTTTGGTCGATCGCGACAGTTGGTCTTTTGGCAGGGGTGATGGTCGAACCGGCAAGCGCACAAGAGGTTCGGCCGTCGGAACCGGTTCCGATCGACTCGATGGACTTTGTCGCGGCGGTGGCAGATACGATCCCGTTGCTGGCGCCCCGGTTCATGGAGGCCGGAGGACCGGAAGAGTTATCACAGGTCCCGAGCGTTGACGCCCTACCGAAGAATCCCCGTAACGCGGCGATCCGCGCCTTCCTTGTCCCGGGCTGGGGTCAGGTATACGCTGGACATCCGTGGCGGGCGGCGTTGTTCGCCGGCGCGGAAATAGGGTTCTTTGCTGCCGCTTATCAGAAGCAGCGTGAAGCGCTCGACCGCAAGTCTGATCTGAGCTCCGCCCGCGAAGAGTTCTTTGCTACCCAACCCGATAGTGTGCTCGTTGATTCGTTGGCGGCTGAAGAAGCTTTTCAGCTAACGCCAGAGGCGGTCGCGATCCGGAGCGACCTCGAGCAGATCGAGGAGCGGCGCGAGGACTTCTACGCGTACTTCGCGGCGAGCATCATTTTCGCCGCTGTCGATGCGTATGTCTCCGCGCAGCTCGACCCGTTGACGCTCGACCTCGATCCGGCAACCGGACGGATTCGCGCCGGCGTCGAGTTTCGGATCGGTCGCCGACGCAGTACAGGTGAGAAGCGGTGAGCGGTAACGATCGCCCGATCGGGGTGTTCGACTCGGGTATCGGTGGTCTGACGGTGATGCACGCCTTGATGACGCGTTTGCCACACGAGTCGCTGGTGTACTTCGGTGATACCGCGCGGGTGCCGTACGGCCCCAAGTCCGCAGCCACCGTCAGCCGCTTCGCGTTCGAGAACGTTGATCTACTGGCGGCATGCGATGTCAAAGCCGTGGTCGTCGCGTGCAACACGGCCACGGCGCACGCCCTGGGACGGCTTCGCGAGCGGTTCGACTTGCCCATTGTGGGCGTAATCGGACCCGGCGCGCGGGCCGCGGAGAGGGAGACCGCGAGTCGACGCGTCGGCGTCATCGGCACCCACGGGACGGTCGGCAGCGGAGCCTATCAGAAGGCACTCCGGCGTATCGACGCCGATCTCGTCGTCGTGGCGCGGGCGTGCCCGCTGTTTGTGCCGTTGGCGGAGGAGGGAATGACCGATCATCCGGCGGCGCGACTGATCGCCACCGGCTATCTGGCCCCGTTCAGAGATGATGGGATCGACACCCTGATCCTCGGTTGTACGCATTACCCGCTGCTCAAAGCGGTGATCGCCGCGACCGTCGGCGAGGGGGTGGCGCTGATCGACTCGGCCGAGGAGACCGCCAACGAGGCGGCTGCTCTGCTCGCTGAGCGTCGCCTCGCTCGCACCGCGGGAGAGCCCGAGCACCGTTTCCTAGTGAGCGATCTGCCGGATCAGTTCCTCAAGGTCGGCCAGCGTTTTTTGGGCCGCGAGATCGGTGCGGTTGAAGTCGTTTCTGCCGGCGCCGTTTAAGCTGCGCTACGCCGCGATTCGATCATCGCCAACTCGGGTATCCCCTGCGCCGCGCACGGTCCCTGGATCCCGGCCCGCGCCCCAGCGTACCGATCGGCACGTTCCCGCCGCGCCCGCAGGCGAAGCAGAACGGGAAGGGCGATGAGCGTGAAGCCGCCACCCAAAATGTAACCCTCACCAATGGAGCGGACGCGGGAGATGTACCCCAGCCCGCCCTGCAGCCCGATACCGCCGGCCGATCCGGCCATCGATTCGAACGACGTCACTGAAGCTCGGTGTTTGGAGGGAATGCTCTGGTGGAGGTACGCCTGCTTTACCGGCCCTGACACGCCCATGGCGCCGGCGACTACCATGAAGAACGCGACCGCCACCCAAAACGAGCCGGCCAGACCGACTCCCACCGCGGCAGCGGCTTGGACCCCCACCGCCCACAACATCAAGGTCGTGCGTCGCCCGCAAAACCGGGTTAGCCACTCGACCAACGCGTTGCCGACGATGGCCGACATCGCCAAACCTGCCGCCACCGAGCCCGCGACCCAGACCGCGTCGCGTCCGACTAACCCTAGGACGTATGGCTGCCACGCGTAATAGCCCCAGCTCATGAAACCGACCTGAATGAACACAAAAAACATCAGCAACCGCACTCCGCCGGTGTTCCAACCGTAGCGGATCGACGCATCGGCGACGGACCGCATCTCCGATGGCAGCTCGCGCCAGCTAACGCCGCGCGGCACGAACCCGATGTCGTGCATTCGAAACCAGGCCACCCAGAACACGCCAAACAGCATCGCGGCTCGGGCCCAATACGGAAAGTCGATGCGAAGTGTGCCTAACGCGCCGCCACTCAGCGTGCCGAGCAGCATCGCTGCGCCGCTGACCATTGATCCGCGGGCGAAAACGGAGTCCAGGTCGCCTTGGAACTTCGATGCACGCAGGGCGTCGACGAGCCACGCCTCGACCGCGCCAGAGTAGAACGTGAAGCCGAGTCCCATGAGCACCGAAACGATGACAAAGGCGGTCAGACCTCCCCCGACACGTGCGATCGCCAGATAGCCGAGAGTCGTCGCCGTCAAAACGGCGACGCTGAGCAAGAACGACGCGCGTCGACCGGCGGTGTCGGCCAGCACACCTGTCGGGATCTCGAATACGAACATGCCCGCTGTAAACGCCGCATTGGCGAGAAAGACCTCAAAGATGTCGAGGCCGGCATCGAGGAGGAACAGGGTGTTGACGCCTCAAATCAGTGCCGCCGAGAGCGTGTACATGCCGGCGATCATGTAGTAGCTGCGGAGTGTCTGTTGGGTCGTCAAGAGTCATCATCGTGACCTGATCGGTCAAAATCTTCGAGTGTTAGTTTGCCGCTCTCTAGCCGACCGTACGTGCGGTGCTCGATCCAATCACCGAGATTGAGATAGACCCCGTTGTCGGTGGTCAGGAGCTCCGGACGGTGAATATGGCCCGCGACAACGGCTTCGTACCGGCCGCTGGACAACACTTCGCGCGCGGCGGAGCGAAGGCGGTCTTCGTAGACGACTTGTGCTTCGGGTTGGTGTGAGCGACGGCTGAGCGTGCTCGTGCGCGCCGCTAGCCAGCGACCGATCCGGGGTCCCAGGAGTCGAAAACCAAAGATCGAGGCCGGATGGTGTAGCACCGCGCGTATGATGCGGTATGTTCCGCGAGCGCCACCCAGCGCGTCGCCGTGACACAGCAGGAGTCGCATCCCGTCGACGACGAGCGTGTGTGGGTCGTCGATCAGCTCGAGCCCAACGATCGTCTCGAGGTATCCTGGGTGGCGAGTGGTGCGGGCCCAATGGTCGTGGTTTCCACCCATGAAGGCGATGCCCACGCCCCGGCGAGTCGCCTCCTCGAGCGCCGCCAGCACAGCTGCTTGATCAGCCGGCGGCGGGGTGCCGAAGTCGAACCAGAAATCGAAGACATCGCCGAGCAGGTACAATCGGTCACCGCGGCGAAGGCGACCGAGAAACGCGACCAGATCCTGTCTCTTGCGCGACTCGATCGACTCCTCGTCGCCACCGAGGTGAGCATCGGAGAGGAAGTAGATGACCGACATCGGATCGCAACATAGCAATTGGGTGGACGCGCCGTGAACCGGCAGTTAGAGCGGGCCGACAGCGATCGCGAGTTCGGGCCGCGGCGCGGCCTGTGGCGGCGGATCAAGGATATTGCGCTGATGGATGTCGCGGTGCTCGTCAAGGGCGTCGACGACGCAGCGCTCGAGCAGCTCGAGGAGCGGCTGCTGGGCGCCGATTTTGGGGTTTCGGCGACGCTCTATCTGGTGGACGAACTCAACGCCGAGTCAAAAAAGGGAAAGCTGAGCAGCGCGGAAGATCTTCAAGCGTTTCTGACGGCTCGCGTTGAACAACTGTTGGCCACTGAACGTGGCCGCGACCTTGCGGTCGCCGAGCGCCCGCCGACGGTCGTGCTGCTGGTAGGCGTGAACGGGGTCGGCAAGACAACGACCGCGGCCCGCCTCGCGCGAATGCTCCAGGCGGACGGACACACGGTGCTGTTGGCCGCTGCTGACACGTTCCGCGCTGGCGCTATCGAGCAGGTCGAAGTGTGGGGTGAGAAGCTCGGCGTACCGGTCGTTTCGGGTGCAGCCGGTGGTGACCCGGCGGCGGTGGTGTTCGACGCGATCGAAGCGGCATCGAGTCGCAAGCTGTCGCATGTTATCGCGGATACTGCCGGACGGCTCCACACCCAGCGAGACTTGATGGCCGAACTCGAGAAAGTCGCCCGGGTGGCGGCGTCGCGGATCGACAACGCGCCTCACGAGATCCTGTTGTGCCTCGACGCTACGACCGGTCAGAATGCGGTCGCTCAGGCCAGGGTGTTCGGGAGCAAACTGCCGCTAACCGGGTTGGTCGTGTGCAAGCTGGACGGCACCGCGCGGGGTGGTGTGGTGGTGGCCGTCCAGCGCGATCTGGGGGTGCCGATCAAGTTCGTCGGTCTCGGAGAAGGGCCCGACGATCTCATCCCGTTCGACCCGCATCGCTTTGCCGAAGGCTTGGTCCGCTGACCGACGGGCTGAGCCTCGAGACACCAGTTCGGTTTCTGCCCGGAGTTGGGCCGCGGCGGGCAGAGGATCTGGAACGTCTCGAAATCACCCGCGTCGGCGAACTCCTGCGCCATTACCCGCGTGACTACTTCGACGCCCGGGAAGTGGTCCCGTTGTCGCAGCTCGTGGTGGGCGAAACGGTCAGCGTCGAGGGGCGCGTGCAAGCGATCGGCAAGCGGCGCCTCAAAGGCCGCCGGGCACTCGTCACCGCGTTGCTCGATGATGGCACAGCCGCAGTCGAGGTCGTGTGGTTCAACCAACCGTGGGTCGCGGACCGGATCCAGCGCGGCGACGAACTCCGGATCATCGGCTCGGTGAGCCGGTTCGGCAAGCGAATCAATATCACTCCAAACGAGTTCGAGCGACTCGACGCCAGTGAGGGGCCGAGCGCTCCCATTCTACCGATCTATCCGCTGACTCAAGGCATATCCCAACGCATGCTGCGGCGCTGGACCAGGACCGCGCTCGATCGCTTGGATGAGGTTGAGGACCCGTTGCCCAATGGGCTGCTCGAGCAGCACGACCTGCCACCGCTCGGCCAGGCGTTGATCGACCTTCATTACCCCGGAGCGCCTGCCGACCGAGATCGAGCCCGGCGCCGTTTTATCTGGGAGGAGTTCTTCTGGTGGGAGCTCAGGCTCGCGCTCAAGGCGGTGTTGCGGCGTCGGCCGGACACCGGCATCGCGATGGAAGTCGAAGGCGAGCTCGTCCCACGGCTCGGCAAGAGCCTGCCATTTGAGCTCACCCGCGCCCAGCGCCGGGTGTTGTCGACCATCTTCCGCGACATGCGCTCGGCGCGTCCGATGAATCGCTTGCTGCAGGGTGACGTCGGGTCGGGTAAGACGATCGTCGCACTGTTGGCGCTGCTGAGAGCGGTCGAGAACGGACACCAGGGAGCGCTCATGGCGCCGACCGAGATTCTAGCCGAGCAACACGCCAGAAAGTTGGCCGCCTTTCTTGAACCGTTGCCGGTACGAACGGTGCTGCTGACCGGCGCGGTGACCGGACGTGAACGGGAGACCGTTCTGGCCGGGTTGGCGACGGGTGAGCTGGATATCGCGATCGGGACGCACGCGCTGATCCAAGAGGGTGTCGAGTTCGAACGGCTCGGCCTGGTGATCGTCGACGAGCAACACCGATTCGGTGTCGCACAGCGTCTCGCGCTGACCCGTAAGGGCGGCCACCCCGACGTGTTGGTCATGACCGCGACGCCGATCCCACGGTCGCTGGCACTCACCTTCTACGGCGATTTGGACGTCTCGCGACTGGATGAGATGCCGCCCGGCCGGCAGCCGGTCACGACGCGGTTGGTACCTGAAAGCTGTCGCGATGAGATGTACCAGTTCATCGATCAGTGTCTCGAGGCCGGCCAGCAGGGGTACGTCGTCTACCCGCTGGTCGAGGAGTCTGAGGTGATGGACCTGAAGGACGCCACCAGCGGCTACGAGGACCTGGCCCGGCGGTTTGAAGGCAGCAACGTGGCGCTAATTCACGGTCGGCTGAGCGGTGAAGACAAGGAGCGCGTGATGCGGGGGTTCGGCGACGGCCATATCGATCTCCTGGTCGCGACGACCGTCATCGAGGTCGGGGTTGATGTCGCAAACTCGACGTTCCTGGTCGTCGAACACGCTGAGCGGTTTGGTCTCTCCCAGCTTCACCAGCTCCGCGGGCGCGTCGGGCGCGGCAGTAAGCCGTCGCGCTGCTTCCTGCTGCTCTCTCCGGGCGCCGGTCAAACGGCTCGCGAGCGGGTTCGAGTATTGACCAGCCAGAACGACGGCTTCGTGATCGCCGAGGAAGACTTACGTCTACGTGGCCAAGGCGACGTGTTCGGGACCCGACAACACGGAGTCCCGGAGTTCGCCATCGCCGATATCGATCGTGACGTCGAGCTCTTGGCCGTCGCCCGCGACGCCGCGTTTGATGTGGTCGACTCCGACCCCGAACTCGCACGCGAAGAGCATTGCCGTCTGCGAGCCCGGTTGGACGAGCTCGAAAACCGCGACCGTGAGTTCGCGCGTCAGGGCTGAAACCGACCCATATGCGCTTGACCGGTTTGCGATCTGGCGGCTAGGTTTGCTCATGTGAATTACGCCGTCATCCTCGCCGGCGGAGTGGGGGAGCGATTCTGGCCGGCGTCGACGCCCGAAATGCCCAAACAGCTCCTGCCGCTCATTTCCGACAAGTCGATGCTGCGGGAAACGGCCGACCGACTGAGTGGTGTCGTCGCGGCCGATCACCAGTACATCCTCACCAACGCCTCGCTGCTCGATGCAGTGGCTGCCGAGTGTCCCAAGGTGCCGGCGGCCCGGCTGATCGGCGAGCCGGAGGGCAAGAACACTGCACCCGCGATTGGGCTTGCCGCAGGTTTGGTGGCTGCCAACGACCGCGATGGGGTGTTGCTTGCGTTGCCCGCCGATCACGCGGTCGCGAACGTGGCAGCGTTTCGGGTGAGTGTTGACACCGCCTTTCAAATCGCCGACGAGAACGATGTCCTGGTGCTCTTCGGCGTCGTGCCGGACCGGCCCGAAGTCGGTTACGGATACGTGGAGCGCGGCTCGACACTTGGTCCCGGCGCGGCAGAGGGGTTCAAGGTGGCCGCGTTCTGTGAAAAGCCGGACGCCAAGACAGCTCGCGAGTTCTGCGCGGGCGGACGTCACTATTGGAACAGCGGGTTGTTCTGCGGGCAGGCACGGACGTTTCTAGCCGAGTACAAAAAGCATCTGCCGTTGATGCACCGGGCGATCGAGGTCGCGGTTCGAGATTGGGCGGATGATCCGGCGGGCGCTTGCGAGCGGTACTACGCTACTGTCGAGTCGACGTCGATCGATTACGGGATCATGCAGAAAACCGATCGTGCGGTCGTTCTCCCGGCGGCCGATTGGGGCTGGGACGACGTCGGCTCGTGGGAGGCGCTCGCCCGCTGGGTGACGACCTCGCCCGAAGGGAACACCGAGCTGGGGGATTGCGTGCTCGAGCAGTGTCGAGACGTCATCGCGTTCTGCCGTCAGGGCCGAGTGGCAGCGCTTGGCGTGTCAGACTGTGTCATCGTGCGCACCGAGGACGCGACGCTCGTCGTCGGTCGTGACATGCTTGATAAGCTGAAGCCGTTCGTGCGGGCGGTAACCGCGGATCGCCCAGACCGATGAAGGCGACTGCTCTCGTGCCATCGATCTTGATCGCTGCCGCGGCATGCGCGTCTCCCTACCGCGAGGCCCCACCCGAAACTACTGCTCGACCCCCGAACGTTGAACGGCCGGCTTCCGTCGATGATGCACCGACGTTTGAGCCCGAGCCCGCCGGGCGCGAGATTGACGCCCCGCCAATGGTTGTGGTCGATGCATCGGGGCAGACGGTGATCGGCTCCGTCGCTGCTGACGGGACGCTACACGCCGATACGCTCGCGGGTGCTCGTCCTGACACTTCGCGAGTGATGCGGGAAACAGTCGTAACCGGTGCGGTTCGGTCGACTGCCGGCGTCGGCACCTTGGCTACCGGCTATCGAGTTCAGGTGTTCGCCGCCCGGGATCGCGACGTGGCGGCCGACGCTGTCCGTCGCTTGCGTGAGCAGCGGGTCTCCGATCCGATCTACATGGAGTGGATCGACCCATGGTACAAGGTGCGGGTCGGCGACTTCACGGATCGTGAATCGGCCGAGCAGTTGCGCCGCGGGCTGGCCGAGCTTGGATTCCCCGAGGCGTGGATCATTCGCACCACGATACGGACCGCTCCTTGAGCGCAGTACCGCTCGTTCTTTGTGATCCAGAGCGACCACCTTTTTGGCCGCTTGCGGAGACGCGGCCGGTGGCTGAGTTACTGGCCGGGACGCGCTCTTTTCGTCAGCGTTGGGAAGAGCGGGCCGGTCCCGTAGCGATGGTTTGTTGCGATGCTGATGTTACGGGATGTGCGTTTCGCTCGACCGACCGACCTCGGTTGAATGTGTGGCCCGAGGCCGAAGGCGGGTTGCGAATCGCGATCGCGAGCTGGGTGCCCCAGCGCGATTGGCGCTTTGGCGACCAGCCGGTCGAGTATCGGATCGGCGAACGGCCGGTCGGATGGCGGCTCGAGCCGGCGCGCGCGCGCGAGGTCGCCAATCTCGATAGCGGCCCGCGCGCTGTGGTAGAGTGGTTGTCGGGGCTCGACCTCGCGGTCGAGGAAGCCGGTGGTCGAGTCCTTGACTCCCTGTGGACGCTGGTCGATGCCAACGCCGAGTTGATCCGGCACGACGCCGAGGAGTTCACAACCGCAGAGACGGTGACCGGGGTCGACCCCGTGGCGCTGCTGGGCGATGGTCTCAAGGTCCAGCGTGGCGTGACGATCGGCCCTTTTGTTGCGCTCGACACCGAGCCCGGTCCGATCGTGCTTGGTACCGGAGTCCGGATCGCGCCGCACGCTTTGCTCGAGGGCCCGCTTTACGTCGGTCCGGGTAGCGTCATCCTCGGCGGTCGAGTCGGCAGCGGAACCTCGATCGGACCGGGTTGCCGGATCCGTGGCGATGTCGAGGCGTCGATCATCCATGCGTTGACCAACAAAACGCACGACGGTTTCGGCGGTCACTCGTTCTGGGGGGCGTGGGTCAACCGCGGCGCGGGCACGATCACCAGCGATCTCAAGAACACCTACGGTCCGGTCCGGTTAACGGGGCCGGATGGCACGATCGATACCGGAGTCTTGAAGCTGGGCGCCTTTCTAGGCGATCACGTCAAGACTGGGATCGGGTCATTATTGACGACCGGCGCCCGGTTTGGGGTCGGCACTCACTTCTTTGGCGGTCGACGCGTGTCACCCGCCTATTTACCTGACTTCTGCTGGTTCGATGGTAACGAGCAACAAACGGTACGGCTGGAACCCTTCCTGCGTGCGGCGGAGAAAGCGATGGGTCGCCGCGATCAAGTGCTGACCGACGATGAGCACGCGATGCTCGAAGCCCTGCACCGCGTAGGGACAACCTCAGGCTGAATGCGCGAGGCGGGTTGCTGCCCCCCTCCGAGGATCGCTAGTTTTTAGTTTTACGCGCCCTGTCAAAGCGCTTGGCGTCCCTTCCACACCGATCGAACTCAACGGAACGCATGCGCATTTTCATTACCGGCATCGAAGGTTTCGTCGGACGCCACCTGGCTGCGCGGTTGGCGGCCGAGGGCGACACCGTGGTTGGATCGGTCTATCGGCCCGAACTGGCGATCGATGGGGCCGAGGAGGTCTTCCAGTTCGACGTTCGTGACCGGGTCGGGGTTGGTGTTGCGATCGCCGGTGCCCGACCCGACGTCGTCGTGCACCTGGCCGGTGAGACGAGCGTTGGCAAGTCGTTCAACGACCCCGCGACGACGTTCGATGTCAACGCAGTGGGTGCGATAAACGTTTTGGAAGCGTGCCGCGAGGCGTCCGTGGGGCGGGTCTTGCTGGTGACGTCGTGCGAGGTGTACGGCGATCCGGATCCGAGTCACGGCCCGATCGTCGAAACGGCTGCCTTGATCCCCATCAACCCGTATGGTGCGAGCAAGGTCGCCCAGGACGTTCTGGGGCATCAATATTGGCGCAGTTTTGGGGTACCCGTGGTCCGCGCACGGCCGTTTCCACACACCGGACCCGGGCAGGCCGATCAGTATTTGTTTCCATCGGTTGCGCGACGGATCGCGCTCGCTGAGACGGGCTGCGGGCCGGCAACGATCACCGTCGGGAACATCGCAACCATTCGCGACCTGCTCGACGTTCGGGACGTAGTCGAAGCGTACGTCGGCTTGATCAGGTCCGGTGAACCTGGCGCGGTGTACAACGTGTGTTCCGGGGAGGAGCATCGATTGGCCGAAGCTCTCAGTACGCTATGTGATCTGGCGGAGACGCCGGTGCGGATTGAGGTCGATTCGGTTCAGCGCCGGCCGGCCGACTTCGAGTGGATGGTGGGTGATCCCACCGAGCTGAAGGCGACTACTGATTGGCGGCCTCATGTCCGTTGGGAGGAGACGATGCGGGATCTGCTGTTGGACGTGCGAACGCGACTCGAGGCCGATGCGCCGGTCGAGGTGGTGGAGCGTGATAGTTAAGCGGGGAATTGTGGGGCCACTCCAGGCCGTTTTGGCGGTGCTTCTTGTCATCACCGCGTGCGACGAGGACAACCCGTTTCGGAGCGTGGTACCGGTTGTCAACGAGGGCGATGCCCAAGTGTGGGAGCTCGCTTTGCCGGAGTTCCCGAGTGGTTGGGATTTCGCGACCGGCGAACGATTCTTCATCGGGACGACCGAGATCGGTAGTGCCTTCGGAACGTGGGCTCTTGACTCCCGCACCGATGGCACGCTGATTTTGCGGCCGTTCTCGACGCTCGCGCCCAACCTGTCCTTCATCCGAACTGGAATCATCGATCTCGGCGCGGTGCCGTTCGATACAGTCGAAACCGCGCCGTCGGGTGGGTACAGCTCGGTCAACGATCCGGCCGGGGTTCCGGTTATCGAGGGTCACACGTACGCCTTTCGCATCAGCTTCATCAATACTGGCGGCGTGGTGCCGATTAACTACGCCAAGCTCTCGGCGATCGACATAGGCCAAGAGTTCGCAGGGAACCCGAGCTCGCGGTTTATTCGTTTCGAGTGGGCCTACCAGGTTCAGCCTCTCAATCGCAGACTCGTAGCGGATTTGTAATGCTCGATCTTCGGCTGCTGAGAACCGATCCCGATCAATTACGCAGTGGGATCGCCAAGCGGGGCGAGGCGGCGGACATCGATCGCTTGGTGGCGCTCGATGCCGAGCACCGTCGGGCTCTAAGCGAGAGCGAAAAGCTGAAAGCCGAGCGCAACGCCCGCTCGAAGGAGGTCGCCAAGCTGTTGGCGGCTGAGGAGCAGGGTGACGCCGAGTCGCTGAAGTCCGAAATGCGCCAGGTCAGCGCGCGCATCAAGGAACTCGATGAGCGATCGGAGGCGCTCAAGGAGAACCTCGACGGATTGTGGCTCGAGATTCCCAATCTCCCGCACGAAACGGTTCCCGCCGGCGATGCCGAGCAGAACGAAATCGTCCGCATGTGGGGAACAATCCGGGAGTTCGATTTTGCGCCCCAGCCTCACTGGGATCTCGGCGACGAATTGGGGATCCTCGATTTGGCGCGAGCGGCC